>JAWBCC010000003.1 GCA_038823825.1 Candidatus Hadarchaeales archaeon
TTTCCGAGAACAGGTGGGAAAATGTTTCGAGTTTTCCCGCAACAGTAACAAACGCGAACGATAGACTTGCTTTCGACGGTACGTATTTGTATATGATTAGAGGAGCGACCGATAGCAGTTTCTGGAGATATTCAGTCAAAACGATTCCGGCTTATTCCCTTAAATGGCAGCAAACAATTCCTCTGACGCTCTATGAGTCTCCTGAACAGACATACGCCCAGCCGTACTCTCTTTCTCTTCTCGCAGGTGGGGTAACAAGTCTTGACAATATAAAATTCGCAGATGATAAACCCGCCAGCTTCTCTCAAAGAAGATACATCTATGTTTATGAAAACAAAGGTAGAGGAACGGAAAATACAACGAGTACGAGTTTTGTTGATCTCGAGAATGCCAGAGTAAGTGTTTCTGTCACCGATAATTCATACCTCATCATAAACTTCCACGCCGCTCACAATAGCTCAATGGCCGGCGACAAGGTTGAATTCAGGATAATGGTCGGAACCTACGTGGTTGCCTACGGTCACGGCGAGATGGGGGTTGCATCTCAGGATACAACGATATCGTTGACTAGGGCCTGGCGCGTGCCCCCCGGAAACTACACTGTCAGGGCACAATGGAGACGGGCTTCCGGGAGTGGAACACTCTGGTGTTGGGAGAGAAACATAACCGTCTGGGTAGTTCCGGAGAATGCTTTCCGAGTATTCTCAAACAGAGAGTGGTCAACAGTTTATGCCTCGGACTCGTTCTCTGATCTCTCCGGAATGGTCGCTCAGATTTCTGTATCTGAGGATTCTTACCTCTTTATGAATTTCCATGCATCCTTCGACCATGCAGGAGCAGGAGGGAAAGTTGAGTTCAAACTGATGGTGGACGAAGAAAATGTCGCTTACGCATACGGAATGACCGCAACGGCTGGTCAAGATCTAATGGTCTCCTTAACCAGAGCTTACCAAGTCTCTCGGGGGACACACACAGTAAAAGTACAATGGAGGAGGGCAAGCGGTACCGGTACTGTGGCTTGTTGGGAGAGGAGTCTGAATGTTGTTGTCATTCCGGTTCGTGCATTGAGTGTATGGAGTAACAGAAATACCGAGACAAGTTCGACCTCCGGTTCAACCTGGGTTTCTCTTCCCGGAGCTTCTCTTTCATTCTCGACTCCAAGGGAATCAACTTTAGCCGTACAGTTCCACGCAAGCTTTAACGTAAACGCTTCCGGGAACAAGCCAGAGTTCAGAATAATACTTGATGGTGACGAGAGCAACCCGTTGGCGATCGGATATGGATATATGGCTACGACCAGTCAGGATACCACTATCAGGCTTGTCGCAATGTCACGCGTGAGCGCAGGTGCTCACACGATTGCGGTTCAGTGGAGAGTTGCTTCGGGAACTGGAACCGCCTATTGTTGGGAGAAAAGCATAAACGCTGTGGCTCTTGAGAATCTCTTCGATTTTGAATTGCTTGGAGAAATCTCCAACATCCCGTTAGCCGACCGTTACACGCTAGAAATGAAGTACAGGCTCTCAAGCGATTCCGACGGTTTTGTCGTATATGTGAAAAGCCCGCAGCCTCTTGTGACAGATAACACGGTTGCTCTTTGGCGCTTCGATGAGGGGAGTGGAGTTCAAGTCTTAGAGAGTAGCGGAAATGGACAGACGGGTTTGATATACGGTGTGAATGTTGGTGTACTCTGGTCAAGTGATTCCGTATTCGGGTACAGCTTAAACTTTACCGGCTTGGGAGGTTATGTCTTGGTTCCACACTCTTCCATCCTTGCTCCACCAGCGGGTTTCTCTCAACTAACGGTTTCAGCTTGGATAAAAGTGCGCGAAGTGAGCGGTCATCATACAATCGTCACTAAACGCAGTTATGTCTGGGAGCCGACGAATGGATGGCAAATGTATGTCGAGCCAGCTACGGATCCTGGTAAAGCAAAATTCTGCGTGATACTGAAATCAACTGGAGAAGGCTATTATGGTGTGGCGATTGACAATGCTGTGAATTTAAATGAATGGACTCATGTAGCATTTACTTACGATAATAACGGAGTCATCCGAGTTTATATCAATGGAGTTGACAGGACGTCAGAAGATTCATGGAATTCGAGAGGAGGCGCTGGCAATGTTTTGAGCGCTCCAGACAATCTCTTCATCGGTTGTATAAACGGAACTTCCGAGTGGTTCATTGGATGGATAGATGAGGTGCGTATAGAGAACCGCGTTCTCACATCAGAAGAAATGGCTATCGAAGCTAGTCTAGAGCGGTTGTGGAGAAAAGTTGGAGAGCTCAGGGGCACTGACTGGCAAAGCTTTACAAGGGTAGTCCCAGCAAATTCAGTTGAGAACGGAAGGATTTTGTTCAGGATAGTGGATATAGATCCGTTTTCCAAATCGCAGTCTGTTGACTTAGATATTGACTACATAAGAGTCTCCGGGTACCGCCTCTGGGAAAATCTAAAATTGAGAATTTATGGTTGTTCAATGAATGACGCCGAAAAAGTTTTCGTATACGTGTGGAATGGCAGAGAATGGGAAATCATTGGAACACTTCCGCAAGGCTCTCCCGGTTGGCTAACAGCCAATATTCCTTACCTGTATGCGGTCGGAACATCAGACCTCAAGATTCTCTACAAGTCCGAGGATGACAACGATGAAACGATGACAAAGGTTTGCTTAGACTATGTGGGCATAGGTGAAGGAAGTTCTTATTCGACTTCTGTCGAAGCATACATTCTGCTCAGTCTGGACGGCGAAAATTGGCAGGAATACGGCCCGTTCACAACTTTCCCTGTCGATCTTTCCTCTCTTCCACCGGCGAGATTTGTCAGATATCGGCTCAAACTTTTCTCGGATAGAGAAAATATGACGCCCATCGTGAGGAATGTGGAAATAAAAGTTGCTGCCTATACTGCCGACGAGAACATAGCGTGGGGAGGAATATTCTTCAATTCCTTCAGTGAAGATTATCTCTCACCCAACGGGATCGTCCTGCGGAAATCTGATGGATCAAGAGCGAATGCGGTTCTTGCGACTGAGAACATAACAATCAGGATTAGAGCCTTCAGAGGGGATCTTACAGCTGTGAAGCTCCACGTGATAACAGACTCGGGTGAAAACGTTTGGGAAATGAGTAGAACTCCTTCTGGTGCTTATGATTTCTGGACTAAAACCTTCCAGATGCGAGCAAACGAGAACTGGTCATACTTCTTTGAGATCCGGGATGGGGACACCGTTGGATATTATGCCGATGACTCACTGAAGGATGGTGGTTCGGGGAGGAAATACGATTCTGAACAGGAAGCGAGATCGAATGCTTTCAGAATTCACGCACAGGCGCTTCCAACAGATCCGCAGGGAATGGTTATATACGAAGTGATGGTTGACAGGTTTTACGACGGCGATCCTTCGAATAATAATCCATCCCAAAGCCCAGGACTTTACGATCCAAGGAGAGAAAATGGTAACTGGAAGTACTACTGGGGAGGAGATCTAAAAGGACTTATCCAGAAACTTGACTATATCGCCGGAATGGGAGTTTCGGCAATCTGGATAACTCCGATTGTGAACAATATAGATAGAGCGAGCGAATATGACAACAGCACCGGTTATCATGGCTACTGGGCAAAGGACTTCAAACAAATAGAGGAGCACTTTGGGACTTGGCAGGACGTTTATGATCTCGTCTCTGAGGCGAGAAAGAGGAACATCAGAATCATAATGGATTGGGCGCCAAATCACACGAGTCCGGCTTACTGGGGAGAGAATGGAGCTCTTTACGATAATGGAGTCTTCTGGACGGATTATAGGAGAGAGTGGTTCACAGACGCTTTCTGGGCAAGGGAAAATTCAACTGTCAGCACAACCAGCACAACTTTTGTAGATCTTTCCGGCATGGCTTTGGATGTTTTTATACATGAGAACTCGTATCTTCTTATAAACTTCCACGCCGCCCATAACATCAACACATGGGGAAAGGCAGAATTTCTCTTGCTCGTTGGAGATACGGAGGTGGCAAAGGGTTACAGTCATATGGGACTGGGTGATGGGCAAGACACAACAGTTTCTCTCACACGAGCCTATTTCGTAACGCCCGGCAAATACACAGTTAAAGCGCAGTGGAGACTGGCGGAAGGCACAGGTACCGTCTACTGTTGGGAGAGAAGTCTTTCGGTTATGGTCGTGCCAGCATATTGGATAGTAAGAGACAATAGGGCGACGGACTGGGTCACAACAACCTCTACCTCCTTTGTTGATATACCCAACATGGCGTCGACAGTAACCGTCACAGAAAATTCATATCTGCTCGTAAATTTCCACATCTCACACAATGTTGATCACTCGAGTGGCGACGGAAAGGCGGAATTTCAGATCCAAGTTGGGACTGAAAACATTGCGATGGGTTACAGCAATTCGCCCTGGAAGCAGGACTTAACTCTATCTTTGACGGCTATTCGATTTGTAACGCCAGGAACGTACACGGTTAAAGCTAGGTGGAGATCAGTAAACGGGTATACCCTTGGTGCTTGGGAGAGAAGCCTCAACGTCGTTGCTATTCCCACTAGAGCTCTTAAAGTCGAGAATATAAGAAGCACAACTCTGACATCTACCACTAGCTCAACTTGGACGTCGCTCCCCAATGCATCCCTTTCCATATCTGTGCCTGAGAATGTAGTCTTAGCAATCAACTTCCACGCCGGATTTAACAACAATACTTCAGGAGCCAAGCCGCAGTTCATGCTCCGGGTCGATGGAAATCCTGTCGGTGTGGGATACAGCCGGATGGCTATGGCTAGCCAGGACACCACTTTCAGGTTAGTCGCAGCAATCCCTGTTTCCGCCGGAAGTCATACGATCGACGTTCAGTGGCGTATTGAAAATGGTATAGGAATCGCATATTGTTGGGAAAGAAGTTTGAACGTTGTTGCCGTCACGAGAAACTTTAACGAGTTCACATGGAGCTGGGAGAATATCTTCAGACACAATGGAGATATAGACATGCAAGCCCAGGACGACAGGTGGAACATCCGTTACAGAAATCTGTTACAACTCGCGGATCTTAACCAGCTTAACCCGAGAGTGGACAACTATTTGAAAGAAGCCCTTAAGCTCTTCCTCGACGCCGGAATCGGGGGTCTAAGGATTGATGCGGCAAAGCATATGGATCCTGGATGGCTAAAGACTCTAGCGGACTTTGTCTATTCGGGCTGGGAGAACATATATATTATGCATGAATCGGTCGTCGAATTCTGGGATGAAACATATTGGGATGTTTGTCAATTCGATAACAACTACGGCATGCACATGATAAACACAGCATTGGCGTTCATAATCCGAGACGTTTTCGGCTGGAAATCTAGAAACATGTATGAGCTAGAATACTATGTCAACAAGCAATTCTCTTTCCCAGCCTCGGATATCCTTTGGAATCAAAAGGTCGTCAACGCTGTCGCCTGCCACGACTGGAGTAGATTCCGCTCGATGAACAAAAGCATGAGGGATTCAGAACTTGCGATAGGTTTTGTTCTCACTCTTCCTGGAATTCCGCTGGTATACTACGGCGAGGAGCAGTATATGTACAACGACAACATCAATCCGAATAACGAGATAGGGGGAGACCCATATAACCGCGGAATGATGGTGGCATTCGACAACACTACCACGTACTATCGGCTGGTTAGAAAGCTCGCTGATCTTCGCAAACTTAATCCGGCCTTAAGGTATGGAATAATTTCGACGAAATATGTGAGCGAAAATGTTTATGTTTTCCAACGAAAGTTCTTCAACGACGTAGTACTGGTTGCAATTAACCTTGGAGGAACAGACGTAAACCTCACGAACATCAGCGTAGAAATGCCAGACGACACGTATTCCGATTACTTAGGAGGTATTCTGGGCAACGGAAGAACGATAACCGTGCAGGGGGGCGTCATCTCATCTCTCACTTTGCCAGCAAGCTCGATGGGCGTCTGGTATTGCTTAACCGAAAACAACGAACCATGGCTTGGAGCGATAGATCCCGTTATGGGAAGGGCTGGAAACAAAGTAAGGGTGAGCGGTAAAGGTTTCGGCAAAACGCAGGGGCAGGTGATATTTGACAACGGAACTCAGAGATGGTATGCAACGATTATCGAATGGGCAGACGATCATGTTTACTTCCAAGTTCCGTCAGGCGTGGTTGTTCCCATTAACAAGCAGCATGTTGAAGTTTTCGTCAAGAGGGCCGACGGAAAGGAGAGCAATCGGATTCTATTCCAGTACTTAAAAGATAAGCTGGTCCTTGTTGTTCACAGGCTCGATAACACGAAGGGCACAGAGCTGGAAACAACGATGGGCGAATTCCTCTTCATTACCGGTAGCGTGGCTGAGTACTCCAACTGGAGCGACAGGAGCGAGAATGCGGTTGGTCCGATGCTTTGTCCATATTGGGATAATTGGTTTGTTGTGACCGCAGTCCCGCGATCTACGTACATTGAGTTCAAGTTCATAAAGGCCAGACTCGGTGAAAGTGGAAGTTGGGAGAGCGGAAGCAACCACACATTTACGAGTCCTGAGAATGGCGTGCTATACAGACGCTCGCGGCCCGGTGGAGGGGCTAGTGGATTCTCATTACCTCCAGGTAAGGAGTCCGGGGTGCAGAGCTTTACCCTGACCTCATCCGAGAATGTCAAGACTGAAAACGAAAACGTACCACCACTCTCACAGACCCAACCCTCAGAAAACGAAGTCACAGAAAACGAAGCTACATCATCCCCCGCGATATCGATAAGCAGCTCTGACTCTGGAGTTCTATCGTGGTTCATTCCAGAGAATGTGGAAGTTGCACGATACGAGGTAATGATTGACGATGATCCATCTTTCTCATCTCCAATAATCATTTCCGTTGTTGGTAACTCGCTTGACGTTCTAGCTCTTGGACTAGAAGGAGGACAGTACTTCTGGAGAGTTAGGGCGATTCTATCCGACGGCACAGAAATTTTGAGTGAAGTCGGAATGTTTGAGATAAAAGCTTCTACCAAGACATCGCAGAAGCCGCTCTGGATACTACCGACCGGAATCGTGTTTGCGGCTCTGATTTCAGTGTTCATGCTCAAAGTTTTCATGAGAAAAAGAAATGGACGCTTTTTGCGTTACAGGCTCCATTCGATCCGCAAAAGTTTTGATGAAAAAATAAAAGCTTGAAAACTGGGAGATCCGAAATTAAAAGTCTTTTAAGAACAAATTTCAAATCAAAATGCTTAAATATCGTAGAAACCAAATAAAACAACTGAAAGATGGAGAAAGGAGGGATTTATTGGATGGAACTTCCGCTTGCGACGCTTGAGCGTCTAATTAAGAAGGCAGGAGCGAAAAGAGTGAGCGAGAGCGCAGCCATAGCACTTGGCGAAATCTTGGAAGAAAAAGCGATGGAGATCTCCAGAGAAGCAATAAAACTGGCGGAGCACGCTGGCCGAAGAACTGTTAGGGATATCGACATAAGACTGGCTGCGAAAAGGTCTTAAATATCCCCTTCTCCCCTTTTGTCTGGTGTGGTTTTGCGTTTGAAAGGGGCGGAGATAGCGATAAAGACGTGTTTGGGGGTCAGGAAGGGCGAAAAGGTTCTCGTTGTTGCGGATCCGCCGAAGCTCGAAATAGCTCTAGCTCTTTTTGAGGAGGCGCTGAAGGTCGGAGCTCAAGCGAACATCATGCTCATGAAGACTTTGACGAGACATGGTGAGGAGCCTCCAGAGATGGTCGCTAGAGCGATGCGGATGGCCGACGTCGTCATCGCACCGACCACCTATTCGATTACGCACACGCAGGCGAGGTTACAGGCCACTCTTGCAGGAGTGAGGATCGCAACAATGCCAGGGATAACAGAAGATATGATGAGAAGGGGGGCAATGCTGGCAGACTACCTAGAAGTAGAGAAAAAAACCAAGAAGGTTGCTGGGATTTTGAACAAGGGGTCGAGAGTTAGGATTACCTCAAAAGCTGGAACAGATCTAACTTTCGATATATCTGGGAGGAAGGCGAAAGCAGACACAGGTATTATCCGGAAACGCGGAGACTTTGGAAATCTGCCAGCTGGAGAAGCATTTATAGCTCCGGTTGAAGGTAGTGGACAAGGGAAGGCGGTTATAGATGGTTTGATCTCGTCCTGCGGGCGGAGACGGACGGTTATCACGTTTGTTAACGGAATTGCTGTCAAGATAGAAGGAAACGACAAACTTTTCAAGATTGTTTCCAAAGTTGGAAAAAATGCTCGAAATCTCGCCGAATTCGGCATCGGAACGAACAAGATGGCTAGATTTTCCGGGAGCGTGCTGGAGGAAGAGAAGATTGTTGGAACATGTCACATAGCCCTCGGAGATAATTCGACTTTTGGAGGAAATGTCAGAGCAGGCGTTCATATCGATTGTGTAATGCTTAAACCGACCGTCGAGGTTGACGGAAGAGTAATTCTCCAGGACGGTCGTCTGCTGGTGTAGGTCTCACTCAACGGTGACGGATTTCGCGAGAGATCTCGGTCTGTCTGGATCTTGTCCGCGTCTGACCGTTATCTCGTACGCAAGGAGTTGGAGCGGAACGATGTAAACGGGAGGTGTGAAAATTTCATTGATTTTTGGCATTTTTATAACAACATCCGCATCGCCTTTTTCATCGGAAATCATAATCACCCTTGCGCCCCTTGCTCTGACCTCTTCAACGTTTCCCATTATTCGCCTTCTCATCTCGCCTGGTGGAGCGACGGCTATAACGGGTGTTCCTCTCTCGATGAGGGCAAGAGTTCCGTGCTTGAGTTCCCCAGCGGGCATAGCTTCAGCGTGTATGTAGGTGATCTCCTTTAGTTTGAGCGCTCCCTCCATGGCTATCGGATAACCGATTCCCCTTCCAATCACGTATATGTGCTGCGTATCCTTCAACTCCTCGGAAAGTCTTTTTGTCACTCCACTGGATTCTTTCAAGACGTTTTCCACCGTTTTGGGAAGAGCGAAAAGTTCTCGCCTTAATTCCGCGTATTCTTTGGCGGAGATTTTATCCATTTTTCTCGCAATCTTCAAGGAGAGCATGAGAAGAAAAGCGACTTGGGCAGCGAAAGTTTTCGTCGCGACGACGCTGACTTCAGGTCCAGCGTGTGTCATGCAGACGATTTCGCTTTCACGGGTTATCGAGCTCCCGACGACGTTTGTCAGGCAGGCGATTTTTGCTCCTTGCGCCTTAGCAACCCTCACGGCCTTCAGAGTGTCTGCGGTCTCCCCTGATTGCGTTATGGCGAGGACGAGGGATTTCTCGTCAGTACGGCAACTCTCCGGAAATTCTGAGGAGATAATGGTGTCCACTGACAAGCCTGCGAGTTTTGCTAGGACGTACCTTCCAACTAGAGCAGCGTGATAGGATGTTCCACATGCAACGATGTATCTGTTCCTCGCGTCGATGAGCGCGTCCGCCAGTCTGTCAATCTCTTTTTCGGAGCTTCTGAGCGTCTCTTTTATCGCCTTGGGCTGTTCGTAAATCTCCTTGATCGTGAAATGTGGGAAGCCTTCCTTTTCGGCGGATTCGATAGACCAGCGAACCAGGAAGGGCTTTCTCACAATTGTTCGATCCGCCGCGATTTCGGTTATTCTAAAACCACTCTCATGTAGTACGACCATTTCTCCGTCCTCGATTACAACAACGCGTCTAGTGAAAGGCAGAAGAGCCGGGATGTCCGAGGCGAGGAACATTCCGTTCTTTCCTACGCCAACGATCAGCGGGCTTTCCTTTCTAACCCCTATTAGCTTATCCGGTTCTGTGCTGCTCAGAATTCCGAGCGCATAGCTACCCTCAAGTCTCTTCACGGCTTTTTTCACGCTTTCTTCCAGCGGGTTTCCCTTTTTTAAGTAAAACGAGATCAGGTTTGGTATAACTTCAGTGTCAGTATCGGAGCGAAACTTGAAATCTCTCTCCAAGAGGAAATCTTTGAGCTCAAGATAGTTCTCGATTATGCCGTTGTGAACAACTGCAACGATTCCGTTTGAGTCTATGTGCGGATGGGCGTTTCGCTGTGATGGTTCGCCATGTGTGGCCCATCTTGTGTGAGCTAAACCGATCTTTCCGGGCATGGATGCAAAATTTAACTTTTTGTCGATTTCTGCAATTTTACCGCTATCCTTCTTCACATAGAAAGAGCCGTCAAAAGTGACCATTCCGGCGGAGTCATATCCCCTGTACTCCAGTCTTTTTAAGGCCTCCAGCAATATAGGTGCAGCGTTCGATTTTCCTATGTAACCGACTATTCCACACATCTTGAAAAATTTCTTTTTCACCACTTATTAAGGATTGGTAAATTTTCAAACTCAGCGGGAAATGATGAAATGGGCTTTTTAGCAAACTCGGGCAACATTTTGTCCGGTTATTTACAGGAAAAGCAAAGCTTAGGCTTCCATCATTCGGATGAGTTCCAGCGTGCGTCTTTCTATTCTGTCTTTGGTTTCCTCTTCAGTTGCGGCTCCGGTCAGGAGAAGCCGGTAATCCTGCAAGTCTTCGATAAGGAGATCTACAACATCGATGTCTAGCAGACCGGCATGAATGGTGATTTTTAGGGTAAAGAAAGCCTTGAATATCGCATCTCTTCCTTTTTTCCAGCATTTCCAAGCCGCGGGCTGTTTTACGCCCAACCTTTTAGAAATCTCCTCGAAGGTCAGCTCTGGGTTACGAGATTTCAAGAGAAGTGCTCTAAATGTGCGTTTTTTGAGGTATGAGCGTTTGAGAAGCTCCCGGACGAAAAGACTTTCCTCGACTCCAGCACTTGATCTCTTTTTCAAGGTTCTCCCATTTTAATTCCAATTTTTGGAAGTAAAAAGCTATCTCTTTCGTAAGAATATCTTAGCGAGTCTTTCTCGCAGAGTCTCTCGGTTTGCCATCCTCACTATCTGCGCATTGATTGGACTGCTCCAAATCGCGGCTAGCCGAAGAGCCTTGCTTGCAGCAGCGAGAATCTGCCTAGGAACACCCTTGCTAACCTTGTAGATCTCTTGAAAACCGTCGGCCGTTATGGGTCCACTCATAAAATCTCGCTCTTCTCTAGAGCAATAGCGCATTCTGGCTATTAGGAGTTCTCTGACTTCCGGCAGGGTGAGAGGGCGAAGTTTCATACGAAAATAAACTCTATCTTTGAGAGCAGGGATTTTTTCCAAAAAATTCTCCATTCTTTTTTCTTCTCCGTTTAAAAGAAGCGAAATTCCTGGCAAATCAGCCAAAACTCGGAAAAATTCGCCCAATTCTTTAAAATTTGCCGTGCTTTCCGGGACATCGTCGACGATTATCGCCAGCTTCTCCTTCTGTTCAATCCCCCATTTTCTAAGAACTTCGAACATTTTGACGGAATCCATATTGGAGTCAAGTTCCAAGCCCAAGATTATCGCTCGGAGGAATTCTTCCGCAGATCGATATGCGGCTCCGTGAATCATGACAGGAATCACTTGTCTTGCTGGATCTTGGAAAACCACGTTTTCCTCCCGCAGAGCGGCTGTTAGGAATTTACACACTGCGGTTTTTCCCATCCCTAAACCGCCGGTCAAAACGGCCACTCGTCCCTCCATAAGAACCTCCTTCAATTTTATCAGCTCTTCGCGTTGTGACGGGACAAAAGCCTCCGGCGCGGGAAGATCTGGAGTAAATGGGTCTCTTTCCAGCCCCCACACGTGAAGATAAATTTCAAGTCTGTAGTCCTTTCCGAGCTTCTCCTGCCAGATCGTCATTCGACCACTTTTATCTTTATTTCGTAACCTAACTCTGTTTTTTGTAGATATCCGAGCGCTTCCATCCTTTCGCAAAATGTTCTGACTACGGGTTCTGGTGACTTTGACTGAACCACAAGCTCTTTTAGAGAAAACTTATTTAAAACGAGCGCCGCCGAAAGAATTTCGCCAAAAGCTACTCTTTGAGCAATACCTGACGGAGAAAGGTCATTTAGAATTTTTTTCCTAGTTATTTTTTCCTGTTCTTCGATTTTTTCTTCTAAAATCTCTTTTTTCTCAGAAACTTCTTTAAATTCCGAGCATTTTCGACAAACCGTCATTAAATTTCCTTCAATTATGCCGAGTCCGGGGTCCTTCTCTTTCAGTGCGAGATCTTCGGAACTTCCACAAATCCTGCAGCGGTATCCATCTCGCACGAAAATTGCTCGCTTTACGAGCTCGTGATCGTTCTTACAATGCGTGAAAACAAAATCGAGGAAAGCTCTGAGTCCTTTTTCGTAATCGGTTTCAGAAGAAACAGGAGAAATTTGTGCTTCTTTTCTCATTAAGCGGGTTATTTCACTCGCTGGAATCCTTCTGTGACCTCCTCCAATTCTCACAATTTTTATTTTTCCCTCCCTTTCCCACCTTCTTATCGTGTTCGGGTGAACTCCCAAGAGAGATGAAGCTTCTCCTATTTTGTACAATTTCTCACTAAAGTTCATCAAAATTTATTTACGAAATCTAACTATTTAAGACTTTTTCTAACAATGTGGTTAAATTTTGGCAAGTTTGATAGAATGTGACATGAGGTCAGAGCCCCGAAGAAATCATCAAATCTAACCGAATTCAACAAAACCACAATTGTTAAATTTTGTCAAATCTTAAGTTAGAGAACAATGAAAGCAGATCTGCACGTGCATACAGAATTCTCCGATGGCAGGGATCCGCCAGAGGTAATGATAGAAGCGGCAGAGGCTCGCGGCCTAAAGCTTTTAGCTATAACGGATCATGGACCAGCCCTACACGTTGGCATGAAAGAAAACGAGATCTCTGGCTACCTCTCCACACTTGAAAATCTAAGGGAGAATGCGAAGCTGAAACTGCTTGTCGGAATAGAGGCCAACGTCTTAAACGAGTCTGGTGATATAGACATTGAGGAAGAAACCAGGGAAAAATTGGATATTTTAGTTCTCGGCATACACAGGCTATGGTTTGTTTCTGATCCAAGGGAAATGGCTCTTGCCTATTTGAGGTCCCTCGTGAACGCAATCAAGAAGCACAAAATCGATGTGGTTGCTCACCCATTTCAATTTCACGGAGATCTTTCAAGATTTTTGACGATAGACGAAATCAGAGAGCTTCTCGAGGTAGCCGCCAATTGCGGAACAGCCATCGAGGTCAATGAGAAATACAGGGCGCCAGGAGAGGATTTCTATCGTGCTTGTCTTGAGAATGGAGTCATGCTGAGTGTAGGGACGGATTCTCACCGCGCCGAAAGCGTTGGGAGGCTTGACTGGGTTTCAGGAATGCTCGAGAAAATAGGGGTATCAGAAGGAGATCTTTTATACACCCGTTTTCTCCGTTAAGTTACTCTTGAAAGGTAATCTATCACCTCAGCGGAGTTTACAAAATGTCAACATATTCTGGGTATGGGGTCTCCAACTGGCGCATTGAGTATTCTATGCCCTCCAACTGTGGTTCTAACGAGAACTCTCCCTGGATGCTCGCCAACAACTTCTCCGATTATCTTTGCTTCTTTCCCGTGGAGAGTTTTTCTAATCGCCGCCAAAACTTCTTCAGCCCTATCCCTGTCTACACCGATGAGAACCTTGCCCTCGTTTGTCAAGGTGAGAAAATCGATGCCCAAGGTTTCGCAAAGGGCTCTCACTGGCTCTTTCACTGGGATTTCTTCCTCCCATATCACTATCCCTACCCCAGATTTCGAGGCCATCTCGTTTAGAGCAGACGCCAAACCACCTCTTGTCGGATCCTTCATAGCTGAAATACCCCCGACAGCAAGCGCCGCTTCAACAACATCCCAGACCGGCGCCACGTCAGACCTTAAATCTTCAAATTCGAAGTTGTTTCTCTCCGCCAAAATGGTCGCTCCGTGATCCCCTACCGTTCCGCTCAGGATTATCATCTGTCCAGGTTTGAGCATGGAATCCGTCTTAACAGAATCTGCGATACCGACTCCTGTTGTCGTAATGACTATTCCATCCAGGCTTCCCTTTTCCATCACTTTGAAATCTCCAGTCACGATAGGTACGCCAACCTCTTTCGCCGTTTCGTTCATGGACTTGCAGATTTTTCTGAAATCATCAATCCTGAAACCTTCTTCAACGACGACTGCTGATGCGATTGCGAGAGGTCTCCCACCCATGACGGCAAGGTCGTTTACCGTTCCGCTCACAGCCAGTCTACCTATGTCTCCACCAGGGAAGAAGATCGGCTTGACCGTGTGAGAATCCGTCGTGAAGACGAGGGTTTTGTCCTCAATGTCGACAGTAGCTCCGTCATCCATCTCGTCAAGCCCAACTCTACCGGCTCTCTTGAGCTCAAAGTCTTTCAGAACGGTTTCCATCAGAAGCCTCATCATTGCCGTTCCGCCGCCACCATGCTCGAGTCTTATCCTTTCATCCATCAATTCTAACCTTTCAGCCCCAAGACTAAAAACTACATTCTATCAGAGGTTGCTCCATAGTTAAACTCCGTGGCGACCGAAGGAGAGAAGTTAAATATTGCTCGGAGTTGCTTTATTCAAAGGGATGCGAACGGAAGCCCGCGCTGAAATTTTTGTGAGAGGACTCGTTCAGGGTGTGGGTTTCAGACCCTTCTGTCACCGTCTAGCCTCCAAACTCGGACTCGCCGGCACTGTGAGAAATCTTGGGGATGCCGGTGTCCATCTAATTTTGGAGGGTGAAAAGGGAAAAATCGAGGAATTTCTCGAAACAATGTTCCATGACCACCCTCCTCTAGCCAAGATCTTGGAGGTTGAAGTCAGGCTGTCGAAAGCACGCGGAGAATTCAAAGAGTTCATCGTTTCGAAAAGTGAGCCTTCTTCATTCGGAAAAATCTCTCTAGTCCCTCCAGACATCACGATATGTGAAAAATGTCTATCCGAAATCGAAAATCCATCCGACAGGAGATACAGATATCCGTTCACGACATGCGTTGACTGTGGTCCGAGATTTACGATAATCGAAAGCCTCCCTTACGATAGGGAAGGGACTTCTATGAAAGATTTTCCCCTTTGTTCGGACTGCTCGCTGGAGTATCACAATCCGGAAGACAGGAGATATAGGGCGGAGCCCACCTGTTGCCCAAAATGCGGTCCAAAAGTTTTTCTTTTAAACTCTGATGGTCGTCCGATATCTGCTGGAGATCCTCTTCTGGAAACCGCGAAACTTCTCGACGAAGGATTCATAGTCGCGATAAAGGGGATCGGCGGGACGCATGTGGCTGCAAAGACAACAGACGACGATGTTCTTATTAGACTGAGGAAAAACTTCTGCAGACCTCAACAACCATTCGCCGTAATGAGTCTAAATCTCGAAAGAATCAGAACGTTTGCGGAGGTGGATCAAAAAGCGGAGAGTCTTCTGGCTTCAGTTCAACGACCGATTGTTCTGCTCAAGAAAAAAAGAGATTTTCCGCTCTCGGACCTCGTTTCTCCAGGGCTTGACACGATTGGTGTGATGCTCCCTTACAGCGGGATCCACCACCTCATCCTCTCTGAAGGTAAGGACCCAGCATACATAATGACGAGTGCGAACCTTCCCGGTCTTCCAATGGTAATCGATAACAGCGAAGCTCTCTCTGCCCTGCGTGGACTTGTTGACTATTTCCTCCTCCATGACCGCCGCATAGTTAACAGATGCGATGATTCTGTTGTGAGGTTCACGGCCGATGGTTACGTTTTCATCAGGAGGTCGCGGGGTTATGCTCCGCTCCCACTCGAGATGAAGTTTAGATTTGGGAAGGGCATAGCCGCTCTAGGCGGAGATCTTTGCGTAACCGGAGCGGTCACGAAAGATGGCAAATGCTTCCTCACTCAGCACATTGGTGACGTGAGCAAATTCGAAACTCTCCTTTACTTGCGTGCTGCCGTCCACAGGCTGATCGACCTTCTGAAAATAGAGAAAATAGACGTCGTAGTCTGCGACATGCATCCGGCTTACTCGACGACCGGGGAAGCCAAAAGGCTCGCAGATGAAACAGGAGCGGAAATCGTGCAGGTCCAGCACCATCATGCCCATCTTGCAGGTCTTGCCGCCGAGTATGGTCTCGATGAACTCTTGGGAATTGCAGCGGATGGAGCAGGTTACGGGCTTGATGGAACAATCTGGGGAGGAGAGGTTCTTCTCATTCAAAAAGAAAGATTTGAGAAGATCGGTGGTCTGAAGGCTTGCTCGATGCCGGGCGGAGATCTTGCCACGATATACCCGGCCAGAATGGTGGCAGGAATCCTCTGGGATGCTTTGTCGAAGGAAGAGCTTCGTGAGATTCTCGTAGAGTTCTGTCTTCAAGGCTTCCCGAGAGGGGAGAAGGAAATCGAGGTGTTGCTTGCCCAGCTAAACCGCAAAGTCAACGTTCCTCTCACTTCGAGTCTTGGGAGACTTCTCGACGCATCGTCCTGCCTGCTTGGAATCTGTTCAGCAAGAACTTATGAGGGCGAACCAGCGATGAAGCTGGAAGCTTTGGCCTCCGCCGGAGATCCTTCACGCTTTCGTCCAGAAATCGAGAGAAGCGGAAACTTTGTAGACCAGGCTTCTCTCCTTCTTCAGGTTGTTGAGGCACTGAGGGCGGGAGTGAAAAAATCGGATATCGCAGCCGGTGTTCAGGCTTCGGTCGCTCGAGCTCTTGCGGAAATCGCCGTGGAAAAGGCGGAGGAATTAGGAATCAAAACAGTTGGCGTTTCGGGTGGCGTGTTTTACAACGACGCTATTGCAAGAACTGTCAAAGAGGTCGTAGAAAGAAGGGGTCTTAGGTTTCTGATTTCC
This sequence comes from Candidatus Hadarchaeales archaeon, assembly GCA_038823825.1. Classification (NCBI taxonomy): domain Archaea; kingdom Methanobacteriati; phylum Hadarchaeota (SeqCode); class Hadarchaeia (SeqCode); order Hadarchaeales (SeqCode); species Hadarchaeales archaeon (SeqCode). Next base: position 16,705 of record JAWBCC010000003.1, read on the forward strand.
AGACAGATCCCTTTGGGAGACGGTGGGATTTCTGCGGGTCAGGCAGTTGTTGCTTCCTTCCTTACCTCATGAACGGAATGAGCTTAAGCTGCTTGACGCCTCTCATCGATTCTATTCTCGAGGCAAGCTTATTGATGTCTTTAACTTTTCCGCACACAAGGAGAACTTCAAGGCAGTTTCTCTCGTCGATGTGCAAGTGTAAACTTGATGCGATTGAGCTTTTTGATTCGTGCTGGATATCCGTCAGCTCATCGGAAATCCCCTTGACTTCATGATCGTAAAGGAATGCTAGGACGCCAACGATTTCTCCCTCCAGTTCTTTTCTCAATTTCTGTTCTATGAGAAAACTCCTGAGCGCGTCCCTTATCGCCTCAGACCTGCTCGCATACTTGCTTTTCTCTAGGAATTCGTCCAACTCCTTCAAGAGATCTGACGGAATAGTCAGGCTGATTCGTTCTAGGTTCATTCATCTTATAAGTCTCTTTGGTTTCTTTTCATCTTTATGGCGGTTCGGCTTGAAGGAACTTGCCTGAATGTTTGGAGTATAATCTGAATTTGAATATTACCCTAAATGTTTGAAGAGGATTCATTGTTGTCCGAAAACCCCCAAAGACGAGATTCGCAGATGATTTTTCCTCCTCGGAGCATTATCTCCTTTCCACTATCTCCATCATCGAAAATGATCCAAGTAGTCTGTGGTGTTACCTCGGAAATTTTCTTCAAAGCGTTCATCAGTTTTGCCAGTTCTGCATCGCTTCTCACTCTCGTGAAACCCCAGCGTGCCTCACCTGGCTCCAAGCCCTCAATGATGTCCGATTTTCTCCAGAGTTTTATCCTGTCCCAGAAACTCTTCTCTTCGTTGTACTCCTCCTTTATTTTCGCGATTCTCTGAATGTCTTCTTCGTCGAGCGGATCAAGCGACAAATAGTGTATCAACCTCATTCAGCAGATTTTTGGTTTTAAAGTGGTTTATAAAGCGGAACATCCAACGAAATTTCTGGTGCGATTCCTTTTCATAAAATGTGTAGGGAAAGATTTTAAAGACAAAAAAAGACATAATCCCGATGAAAAAAGGTGAGAAATACAAATGCCAGAAGTGCGGTCTGGTTGTCGTTATCGACAGCGCCTGCACGTGTACCGCCTGTGATCTGATCTGCTGCGGATTGCCGCTAAAGCCTGCCAAAAAGTAGAACTTATTTGACCCGCAGACAATGGGCTTTTGTGAAGTTTGGAGCTGTCTGCACGGTTAGCGGAGAATTTGCGGAGGTCAGCAACGTCGAGAAAGCCGCTAAGCTCAGCGAAGATGCAGGTTTAGACTCGTTCCTCGTCTGGGACCATTACATGCTCCCGCACACGAATAGAACGCTCGAGGCCTACACACTTCTTGCCTATCTGGCCGGAAAGACGGAGAGGATAAAGCTTGGAACCTGCGTGACTCCTCTTCCATTTCGCCACCCAGCAGTTCTCGCAAAAATCGTCTCTACTCTCGACGTCTTATCTGGTGGTCGCGTCATAGTTGGAGTCGGAGCTGGCTGGCATAGACCAGAGTTCGAGGGGTACAGCAAGTGGGGAAGCGATGCGGAGAGAGTTGAAAGAACGGAAGAAGCCTTGAAGATAATGATAAATCTCTGGACTAGACCAAGCGTAAGTTTTGAGGGAAAATATTACCAAGTCCACGGAGCGGTTCTGGAGCCAAAACCAATCCAGAAACCGTATCCACCCCTTTGGTTCGGGACTGTTGGAAGGCGGATGTTGAGACTGGCCATCAAATATGGAAGCGGATGGATCCCGATTGACATCCCGCCATTGGAATACAGGGAAATCAGAGATTGGCTCGCCGCGCATGTGAGAAGCGGTTTCGTTTTTGCGAACGTCTGCTGGCCATCCTCAAGCAAGACGGAGATGAAGGAAAAGGTTGAGATGTTTGCCAAGAGTGGTTGTGATTATTATTTTGAGGTGCTCGAACACCCAGTGGCGGAGAGGCAGATTCGGTGGATGACGGAGATTGTCAGGGATTTTAGATAGTATGCACAGAAAAAATACCCACCGATCCCAACGCCATGCTCACTATTACTTATATATTACTTACCTAACCAACAAAATATTGGGATTGAAGTGACTCTAAACCATCTTGCTTGGCTCATTAATCTCATCGGAATGTCGCTGGATCAAATAAAATCGGAGTCAGACGAAGGTTTCGAGCATAGGCTTAAAATTCAAAAGGCGGTCTTTTTGCTGAAACATTTTGGTGTGAAGCCATTTACGTCTTACGATTTCAACCTCTATCTCCATGGACCATATTCTCCTAAACTTGCAGAGGATTATTACAACATAAGCGAAACTACGAAACCTGCAGAAGTTAGGTTAGACGATGATAAAAAGAAGCTGCTTTATTGGTTCATCGATCATGATTGCAGGTGGCTTGAGGTTGCAACAAGCATAATATCACTAAATGAAAGATACGGAAAACTATCGAACGATGAAATCTATTCAATACTGAGAGTGTCAAAGTCTTGGTTGGAGAAGGCAGAGTTTGAGAAGATTAAGCGGGAACTGGAAGAACACGGGCTTTAGTTTGATAGAGGAAATTCTATGCCTGCTTATCATTTGGACACATCTTACCTTTTTCCGCTTTTATTACCGGATATCGAGGGGGATAAAGAAAAAATCCGGATCGCCCAGAAAAATGTCAAAATATTGCAACAGCAGAAAAATGAAGTTAGAGTATCTCAAGTGGCATTGGGAGAATTTTTTTCAGAAGTAATAGAGAAAATCAAGAAAAATATGAGTTTATCGCTCACCGATATTTGTCAGGAGTTTCTTCAATACGAACTTGAAATATACTGGCTTAAAAAAGAAGGAAACGAAATCGGCAGATTCATAAATTTCGTGAACGATTTAAGGTCGAGAAAGGGCAATGGATGGGAAATAGATCCCATGGATTGTATGATAGTGGCATGTAGCATGGCCGACAGAGAAAGTTTCGGGCTGTTGACATTTGATAAAAACTTGATAGAGAGCAGGAGAATAAGTGAAATCGTGAAAAAGCATCCTGACATAAAAAAATTCAAAATCACAGATAACCTGGTTTAATGATTTTGCCCCTTTGATCATTCTCTCAACCATTTTCTGAATTCTTTTGACGTCTTCGTCTCTGAGGTCGAGAATTTTTCCTATGGCGCAGTCGATCTCATATATCTTAGGTTTGAGCTTTTTTTCGATTTGTTCCTTGGTCGAGCCCGTCGAAAAGTTTGGCTAATGTGTTAAGTTGTTTTTTTGCTTAACTTTCTTACATCAAGAATTGGCATTTTTCTGGCAACGGTTACTTTCTCATCTTTTTTCACGGTCGGCAGTTGCTGCTCTTCCACCTAAGTTCGTCGAGGACATGCGCCGGGGGTGGGATTTGAACCCACGAGGCCCAACGGGCCACACGCTCTCAAGGCGTGCGCCTTACCTGGCTTGGCTACCCCGGCTCATAAAAACATCGCTTAGCTAGACAATAAAGGTTAAATGAAAGACAGAGGAAAGGTTCCTACCAACTCATTTCAGAAATCCGAGCTCTTTGAGTTGTTTTATGATAATGTAGAGAACGCACGTGGTCGTTTTGACGTTTGATTCCCTTGCCAGCTCCTCCAAGATGTTCTTCACGGTGGGCGGAAGATACACCACTAGTTTCTGATTTTTAGGCTCTACAAAAATGTCCTCAAGCGGAATTGGATTTTTCAATGATTTCTTTTTTAGCTTCACGAATACTCATCGTTTTCGCAAAATTTAAATACGAAACTGCTCCGCCAATGTGCACATTTTTGGCAACGTTTTCGTGACAGATTGTGTATATACACAGCAGTCAACAAACCTTAAACCGGTAAAAATGGTCGAGGACTACCGAAAGTGGGAGAAACGGGTAAGAAATCTAAGCCCTGGAAGACACTTAAGATACACGCTTCTGGCCACAGTCGTCGTTGTTATGATAGTCGCCTTTATCGGCTCATACAGATTTCTCCGATCCCCCGTCGTTAAAACAACATTCGGGTTGACCAAATTTTCTTCCGAGTCAGAGTTCCGCAGCTATCTCTTGAGCTCGAGCTGGCTGCTCAACTATCTCCCCAGAACGTTTACAGCCTCTTTTTCAGTCAGGGATGTCGGACTTGAAGGTGGACTAGCCGCGATACCAGAAAGAATATCGACGACGAACGTTCAGGTAGCCGGCATAGACGAGCCAGACATAGTGAAAACCGACGGCGTGAACATATATTTCTCACCACCCCCGTTGTTTTACGTCTGGTGGATTCCTGGTTTCCGCGCAGAGTTCCCAGAATTTCAATACCCGCAGACCCATATCGTCAGAGCTTTCCCCCCTGAAAACATCTCCGTCATATCGAAGATAGACAAAACAGGAGACATGCTCTTGGTTGACAATGTTCTTGTGATTTTCTCCGGAAGCGAAATCACAGGTTATGACGTGTCCAATCCCGACTCCCCGGTCGAGACCTGGAGCATTGAGGTTAATGGCTCGATTATCGCGGCAAGGCTTTACCGGGGAGTGATATATCTCGTTACGCAGACTTTTGTTTACCCAGATATCGATTTTCCATTGACTCTGATCAGATCAGAGAACGAGGCCGTCACCATAGGTGTCTCGGAAATCTATAGACCAGTGGAACGGATTCCAGTAGATGCTCTCTTCACCGCGGCGACCTTGGACCCGATGCAGGGCAAGATAACAAATAAGCTTTCCTTCGTCGGTTCTTCTGGGACCTCCATCGTTTATATGTCCCAGAACGCTCTTTACATAACTTACACGTACTACCCATCTCCGCTCGAGACGTACCATCGCTTCATCAAGGAAAAGTGTGGTGACATTCTTTCGAGCGACGACATGCTGAGAATAGATAAGCTGATAGCCTTGGAAATCAGCGAAGAGGCAAAACTTTTCGAGTTGGAAACAATTCTCGAGCCATACCTTAGGGAGATTTCCGCACGAGCGGAGAACTACTTCGCAGAAAGGGCGAGAGATCTACAACTCACTGGAATAATCAAAGTGGATCTTGAAAGCTTTGGAATAGTGGCGCAAGGAAGGGTGCCGGGATATCCCCTCAATCAGTTCTCTCTCGACGAGTTCAACGGATATCTGCGCTTGGCTACGACCATAGAACCATTCATCTGGATGTTTGGCAGCGTGCAGAGTGCGAACGACGTCTACATTCTGGATGGGGAACTTAAAGTAGTTGGATCAGTAAAAGATCTCGGTCTGACGGAGAGAATATACTCAGTTAGATTCATCGGAGAGAAAGGATATATCGTCACCTTCAGGGAAACGGATCCATTCTACGTCCTAAATCTATCGGATCCAGCAAATCCACGACTTACAGGTGAGCTTAAAATTCCTGGCTATTCCTCCTACCTTCACCCGATAACGGAAAATCTCATCTTGGGCATCGGAAGGGAAAACTTGAATGTTAAAATCTCCCTCTTCGATGTTTCAGAGTCCTCGCAACCAGTCGAGCTTGACAAAACGATTCTTGACGAATACTGGTCGGACGTTCTTGAGACTCACCACGCTTTTCTGCTCGATCCAGACCACAAGGTTTTCTTCCTCCCCGCAGGACAGAACGGATATGTCTTCTCATACGAAAACGCCAAAATCAGCCAGGTGTTGAAGACAGAAATTTCGGAAATCAGCAGGGCGGTTTATTTGGATGACTTTCTCTACCTAATAGGTTCGCGCGGCATAGTTGTCTTTGATGAAAACACGTGGCAAAAGGTCAGTGAGGTAGTGTTTGAGTAACGTCGCTGTTCACAAGGTTTATAAGCGAAGGCAAGAAAAGGATAGAAAGGGTCTTGGTTAAGAAGGCAATTCTGGCACTTGAAGACGGCACAGTAGTCAGAGGATTGGGTTTTGGAGCCTGCGGAGAGGCAATAGGTGAAATAGTTTTCAACACGGCAATGGTTGGCTACGTTGAGGCTCTCACTGACCCATCCTACAAAGGGCAAATTCTGATGATGACGTATCCTCTCATAGGAAACTACGGTTATTCTCCAGAGTGGCACGAGTCGGATTCGATAAAAGCGGAAGGTTTTGTTGTCCGAGAAGCATGCAAAACCCCAAGTCATCCGAAATCCATTATGACAATTTCAGAATTCCTCGAAAGGGAAGGAATTCCGGGCATTGAAGGTGTGGACACGAGAGCGCTAACCCTGAAAATCCGCGAATACGGAACGATGAAAAGTGCTCTTGCGGTCTTCGAAGAAAAAGACGAACCAGATCCTCAGGAAATCCTAAAGAAGGCTAAGGAACAACCGCATATAACGGAGAGGGATCTAGTTCCTCTGGTTAGCCGCAAGGAGAAAACAAGAATAGACGTGGGCGGAGATCTAGAAGTAGTTCTTATCGACTGCGGCGTCAAGCAGAGTATAATCAATTCTCTCCTAAAGAGGAAGATAAATTTCACAATAGTCCCCTTCGATACACCGGCAGACGAAATCTTGGAGATGCGTCCAGACGGTGTCTTTCTTTCGAACGGTCCTGGAGACCCGGCAAGGGTGAAGGAAACGATAGAGACGGTGAAGAAACTTTTGGGCAGCTTACCACTCATCGGAATATGTCTAGGTCATCAACTTCTCGCTCTGGCTTGTGGAGCAAAAACTTTCAAACTCAAATTCGGTCACAGGGGAATAAACCAACCAGTAAAAGATTTAAAAACCGGAAGAGTTTTCATCAGCTCTCAAAACCACGGTTTCGCAGTTGACGAAAATTCTCTCGATGGAACAGGTCTACGTGTCACCCAACTAAACCCAAACGATTGGACGGTGGAAGGAATCGAGCACACGGAGATTCCGCTGTTTTCGGTTCAGTATCACCCAGAGGCTTCACCGGGTCCAAACGATACCCTATTTTTCTTCGATGAGGTAGCTAGGTTCATCAAGAGGTGGAAGGAATGCCAAAGCGTACAGACATCAGGAAAATTCTCGTCATAGGAAGTGGACCAATAGTAATCGGTCAAGCTGCAGAATTCGATTATTCCGGTTCGCAGGCTTGTAAAGCTCTCAGAAGCCTAGGCTACGAGGTTGTACTAGTGAACTCGAATCCTGCAACTATAATGACGGATCCGGAAATGGCTGACAAAATCTATATTGAGCCTCTCACACCAGAAATCGTTGCGGAGATCATAAAAAGAGAAAAGCCTGATGCTCTTCTGCCTACTCTTGGTGGCCAAACAGGACTCAATATAGCAGCAGAACTTTGGGAAAGGGGCATTCTACAGCAGGAAGGAGTGGAGCTTATCGGCGCGAAAGCAGAAGCCATAATGAAAGGCGAAGATAGAGAGCTCTTCAAACGCTCGATGGAAAAAATTGGTCTAAAATGTCCAGACGGTGAAACCGTTAATTCTGTTTCGCAGGCTCTGAGCGTTGCCAGACGTCTTGGTTATCCGGTTGTCGTGAGGCCAGCCTTCACGCTTGGAGGAACAGGTGGAGGAATAGCTTTTAACGACGAGGAACTCAGACGGATAGTTTCCAGAGGCTTGGAACTAAGCAGAATTCACCAGGTCATAATTGACGAGGCCCTTCTCGGCTGGAAGGAATACGAGTTTGAGGTGATGAGGGATCTAGCCGACAACGTCGTTATAGTCTGCTCGATCGAAAACTTTGATCCAATGGGTATACACACGGGAGACTCCATAACGGTTGCTCCAGCTCAGACTCTTTCAAATAGAGAATATCAGATTCTCAGAGATGCTTCGATTGCTGTCATTCGTGAGATCGGTGTGGAAACTGGAGGCTCAAACATTCAGTTTGCGGTTCATCCAGAAACCGGAGAATTTAGGGTCATAGAGATAAATCCAAGAGTTTCACGCAGTTCTGCTCTGGCTTCGAAAGCAACCGGATTTCCGATAGCAAAAATCGCAGCTAAACTGGCGGTCGGTTTAACCCTTGACGAAATCCCAAACGACATAACAAAGAAAACCCCCGCCTGTTTTGAACCCACGATAGACTACGTCGTTGTAAAAATCCCCCGCTGGAACTTTGAGAAATTCCCAACTGCAGATGATACTCTCACTACTCAGATGAAGAGCGTCGGCGAGGTTATGGCCATTGGTAGAACTTTTGAGGAGAGTCTTCAAAAAGCGATAAGATCTCTTGAAATCGGAAGAATGGGAATATGCGCGGATGGCAGAAAGTCCTACACAGACGTAGATATGCTCAAGCGTATGCTCCATTACTCGAGACCAAGAGGTGGAAACAACAGGATCTTCATGCTTTATGATGCTCTGAAATTGATGGATGTTGAAGAAGTCTACAAGCTTACCTACATAGATAAATGGTTCCTGCAGAAGCTGAAGAACATAGCAAAAATGGAGGAGGAGCTGAGCAAAAGAACAATCGAGACAATAGACCCGCAGCTGCTAAGAGAAGCGAAAAGACTGGGTTTTTCAGACTATCAAATCGCCTATCTTCTCGGAACCGACGAAATGACGATCCGTAAGCTTAGAAAAAAATGGGGTATTTTACCTACCTTCAAGTTTGTCGACACTTGCGCAGCAGAATTCGACGCAGAAACGCCTTATTATTATTCAACATACGAAGACGGTGATGATTCAAGAGTTAGCAAACGAAAGAAGGTTGTAATTCTCGGTTCCGGCCCGAACAGAATAGGACAGGGAATAGAGTTTGACTATTGTTGTGTCCATGGGGTACTGGCTGCTAGGGAGGAAGGATACGAAACGATAATGATTAACTGCAATCCAGAGACGGTCAGCACAGACTATGACACATCAGACAAGCTCTATTTCGAACCTTTGACTTTTGAGGACGTGATGAACATAGTAGAAAAGGAACAGCCCATTGGCGTAGTTTTACAGTTTGGTGGGCAGACTCCTCTCAACCTCGCCGTTAAACTCGCAAACGCTGGTGTCCCAATTCTTGGCACGTCTTCAGAGAGCATAGACATCGCTGAAGATAGGGAGCGCTGCACACAGCTTCTTAAAAAGCTTGGAATTCCACAGGCGCCATATGGTTGCGCAAAGTCTGTCGATGAAGCGGTAAAAATAGCAAATGAAATCGAATATCCCGTCCTTGTGAGACCATCCTATGTTCTTGGAGGGAGAGCCATGCAGATAGTTCACGATGAGAACGAACTGAGAAAATACTTCGAAGAAGCCGTTCTCGCATCCCCAGAGCATCCAGTTTTGGTAGACAAGTTTCTCCAGGATGCGGTAGAGCTTGACATTGATGCCGTTTCGGATGGTGAAGAGGTTTTTATTCCCGAAATAATGGAGCACATCGAGGAAGCGGGCATTCACTCTGGAGACAGCGCTTGCACGATTCCACCCAGAACGCTGGATCAAAAAACGATTGAGGTGGTCAGAGAATATGTGACCAAGATAGCTAAAGAACTCAAGGTGGTAGGTCTCATCAATGTTCAAATGGCTGTTAAAGATGGGACTGTTTACGTTCTTGAGATAAATCCAAGGGCAAGCAGAACAGTACCGTTCGTAAGCAAGACCACAGGAATTCCCATGGCAAAAGTAGCTATGAAAGTGATGCTCGGCAAAAAACTTCGTGAGCTAGGAATTTCTGGAAGATTGAAACTAAATCATTTTGCTGTCAAGGAATCTGTTTTTCCGTTCCAAAAGTTACCCGGTGTGGATCCGGTTTTAGGTCCCGAAATGAAATCTACCGGTGAAGTGATGGGAATAGATGTAAACTGGGGAAGAGCATTCTTTAAAGCCGAGCTCGCCGCAGGAAACGCGCTACCCGCCTCAGGCACGGTTTTCCTAAGCGTGCGAAAAGGTGAACAGGAAAAAATAATTCCTGTGGCCAAAAAATTTCAAGAGCTTGGATTTGAAATCGTGGCAACAGAGGGAACTGCAAACGCTTTGCGTGCCGCAGGCATACCAGCAAAAGTTATTTTAAAAGTCTCGCAAGGCTCTCCAAACGTTCTCGATCTCATCAAGAGCAGAAAGGTGGACCTCATAATAAACATCCCGACAGTAGGAAGAGATCCGGCCAGAGATGGTTATCAAATCCGCAGAGCGGCAATAGATTTCGGGATTCCATACATCACAACGATAGAGGCTGCAACGGCCGCGGTTTTGGCAATTGAGGACATGAGAAAAGGAAAGATAACAATACAATCTCTCAACGAGTATCATGCAATGTCAAAAATCGTCGCTTGAACACGTTAAACAGCATACTTAATCTACCTGAGCTTGTTGGCGAGCTTTAGTGCAAACATCTGCGTCACTTGCTGAATGAAAACATTCCGGGACCCCCAAACAGAAAGTAGATTATCCGCAAACTTCTAGGATTTATCGATGGAAGCAAGCTGGCTCTCTGACATTCTGCCCAAAAGTATACTTTCTCAGTTATCTGTGGTCAAACCAGCCATTCGAAGATCCGTCTCTCTTTGTCTTCTCTGCAGAGGAGGACGCGGACTTTGTGGAAAGAAAAGTTGTCCAGTTCTGCTCAGAGTCCAATATTTGGCCAAAACTTCGCTGAGAATAACTTCGCCAGAGATTCACGGTTCATCTCCACCAGGCGTCTTCGTTGGCAGGATAGGTTACCCGAAAGTCTACGTCGGGCCGATGGTTCCGCCATTCACCGGCGATACGGCTATACTCGATACGCCGGAACGATGGCTCGGAAAGGAACTGCAGGAAATCGTAGATTACCGGTTTGCGCTTATAAGAGGAAAAGTCCGTGCCGATGTGCATTCAACCGAGAGCGAGTTCATCAGACAGATGCAAGAGCTCGCCATGGGTAAATCTCCAGCCGAATCTGAGGTGGTTCTTGAGAGGATTCCCAAAATGATTCTTACGCTGGGTAGCGACATTCAGCCATTTGGTCCTTCAGCCCCGATGAAAAATTTTCATCTTTGTTCGAACATTTACACCGATTGGCGGATAGAAAAAGCTCACGCGGATAAAGATTTGCGGGCTGCCGAGGCCGTGATAGAACTTTATGAACGCGGAGTCATGGTAAGCGCTATCCAGAGAACCTTCAGTTTGGGAATGTTTGGTCTGAAATCGCAGAGAAAGCTCGTTCCGACTAGGTGGAGCATAACAGCTGTTGATTCAATAATCTCCCAGCATCTTATCGAGAAAATAAAGGAGTTTCCGACTATAGACGAGTTCAGGGTCTATACTTTCTCTCATATGGACAACAGGTTTGCGGCTATTTTGATGCCAGAGAAGAAATGGAGCTTTGAATGGATTGAAGCCTGGTTCCCTGGAACAACATGGAATCCAGAAAAAATCGGCCGTCCAGCTGTGATGGGAGACTACGAAACCTATGAAGGTCGAACAACATATCCGGACATTGGCGGTTGTTATTATGCTTGCAGACTGGCGGTAGCCGAGAGTCTTGCAAATGAGAGAAGGCAAGCGTCGGCCCTCGTCATGCGCGAAATTCATCCGGGTTATCTTCTCCCAGTCGGCGTTTGGTTTGTAAGGGAATGTGTCAGAAAAATGCTCTCACAGCCACCAGCTGTTTTTGACAATTTTGCGAGCGCCTTGCGTCATGCGATGAGCAGTCTCACGATTTCTTTGGACGACTGGGTGAGAGCAAGTTACCTACTGCGTCGCTCGCTGTTTCAGAAGAGAATTACGGAGTTTTTGAGAAAATGACGGAATACTCGCTTGTGAAATGCCGGAAGGCGATTTCTCCAAGCAGACTTCCTGGCCTCGATTACGCATTGAACCCCTATGTAGGCTGCGAGCATAGTTGTGCTTACTGCTATTCGCCGGCGGTTCTCCGGAGAGAAGATTACATAAGAAATTGGGGAAACTTCGTTTTCATCAAGGAAAACCTACCTAGCCTACTTGAGAAGGAAATAGCGAAAATTAAGCCCGGATTCATCGGCATTGGAACAGTATGTGATCCATACCAGCCGGTGGAGAAAAATGCGGGAATAACGCGGAAATCTCTGGAGATTTTGAAAGACGAAAAGTTCAATCTCTGCATTCAGACGAAGTCGGATCTTGTCCTTAGAGATGTCGATTTGTTGAATAGGAAAAGGGACGAGATAGGGGTGACGATTACCACGCTTGACAATGACTTGGCCAGAAAGATAGAACCGAGGGCGAGTCCACCAGACGCGAGGGCCCAGATTCTTGAAGAGCTTTCCCATCGCCAAGTCAGGAGATGGTTGTTTTTGGGCCCAGTCATCCCGGGAGTGAACGATTCCGAGGAAAGCCTCTCAGCAGTGATCGAAGTTGCAAAGAAAACCGGCAGTCTGGTGATTTACGACAAGCTGAACCTGAAGCGGGGTGTTGAGGAGAGGCTCTCGAAGGTTTTGGGGAGTTCTGATTTTCTGAGCTTGCTTACCACCAACTGGTGGGAAAAGACTGCGAGAAAGATCGAGAGAATGTGCAAAGATCAGGGAATTCGTTGCGAACCTGCTTTCACGCATGTTTAGGCAAGGCTTTAGAAACCCAAAAAGAGAGAAGAAAGGGGTGGTTAGCTGGGCGGGAACACCTTTGGTAAGATTTTTAGAGTAACAACTTGGGGGGAAAGCCACGGTAGGGCTGTAGGAGTTGTTGTGGACGGTGTGCCTGCAGGTCTCCCTCTCTCGGAGGAGGATATCCAGAAAGAGCTTGACAGGAGGCGCCCAGGCACCTCCGAAGTGGTGAGCCCAAGAGTGGAGAGAGACAGAGTGGAGATTCTCTCAGGAGTTTTCCAGGGCAAGACGATAGGCACGCCGATCTCTATGCTCGTTTGGAACGAAGATGTGGATTCGGCTCCATATGAAGAAATAAAAACGAAACCGAGGCCCGGGCATGCAGATCTCACTTACTGGTTGAAGTTCAGACACGTTGATTATCGCGGAGGTGGTAGGGCTTCTGCTAGGGAGACCGTTGGTAGGGTCGCAGCCGGAGCAATCGCAAAAAAGCTTCTTTCCCTCAAAGGTGTAAAGATCTTGGGCCATACGGTGGAGGCGGCAGGGATTTCTGTCAGAAGGCAACCAACTCTCGAGGAAATAATGGAAAACGTTGAGAAGAATCCGATGAGGTGTGCCGACTTGGAGGTCGGGAAAGAGATGATGGAAGCAGTATTGGCCGCTGCAAAGAGAGGGGATAGCACGGGTGGGATAGTCGAGATAATTGCGATCAACGTTCCACCCGGACTCGGCGAACCGGTCTTCGACAAGCTTGACGCTGAAATAGCTCACGCCATGATGTCGATAGGTGCCGTCAAAGCTGTGGAGATTGGTGAAGGAAAGAACTTTGCAAGAATGTTTGGCTCGGAAGCTAACGATCCGATCTTCGTGAAGGATGGAAAGATAGTGACGCTCACAAACAAGGCTGGGGGAATTCTTGGTGGAATTTCGACTGGTATGCCTATAGTTGTCAGGCTGACAGTAAAGCCTCCAGCCTCGATCGCTTTACCACAACGAACAGTAGATCTGGAAACTTTGGAGGAAACGGAAATCAGGCTGAAGGGTAGGTTCGATCCAAATCTTTGTCCCCGTGTGATTCCCGTGGCAGAGGCGATGATGGCGATAGTCATAGTAGATCATATGATGAGAGTTGGAGAGATAACTCCTGTCAGGCTGGAGCTATGACGAGCCTTTCCGGAGTTGGGTTTGCATGCGCATCGGCAACCGTAGTCAACGCGATGAGCACGGGAAAGGGTGCAGCATTTGGCGTGGATCTTTGGCTTGAGGCCAGAGTAAAACTAAGTTCATCTTTCAGAGGTGTGAAAGGAAGAGTAGTTGGAATGAAGGAATCGCCGAGGCTTATTGAGCTTTGTGTCAAAGAAGTTTTGAAAAAATTTGGAGCGGACAATCTTGGAGCTAGAGTTATCACATATTCTGATATTCCCGTTGCGGTTGGACTCTCGAGCAGTAGTGCAGCAGCGAACGCGGCAGTCTTAGCAACCCTGATGGCTCTCGGTGAGAAACTCGAACCGCAGGAAGTTCTTGAAATAGGTGTGAAGGTAGCAATCGAATCAGGAGTGACAGTGACAGGAGCGTTTGATGATGCTGCAGCTTCCTTGCTCGCCTGCGGCGTTATCACCGATAACGAGGAAAGAAGAATTCTTAAAACCTTCGAGGTAGACCCATCGCTAAAAGTAGCCATCCACATTCCGCGGGGAAAGAAGCTTTACAGCGGTTCTTTGCGTGGAATGGATTTTTCCTCAATAGCGGAAGGTATAGAAAAGGTTCATCAAATGGCCTTAGAAGGTGAAATTTGGACGGCAATGACGTTGAATGGAATTCTTTACGCCTCGGTTCTAAAGCACGATCTCGCCCCGACCTTTTTGGCTCTTTCATCGGGAGTTTCAGCCGCCGGTCTAACGGGTAAGGGTCCGGCCACGGTAGCTATAGGTACCCCTGAAAAAATAGCGGAAGTGGCTAAGAAATGGAAGAGTTTGGGAGGGAGAATTATAATAACATCGCCGGCCCGGAGGTGGATTTCGGATGAAATCGCAGGAAATCGCTGATCTCAGAAAAAAGATCGATGAAATAGACAAGCAGATCCTAGAGCTTGTGAAACGGAGGACCGAAATAGCAAAGGAGATTGCGGAAATAAAACAAAAGAAAAACTTACCTCTGACTGACACGGCGCGTGAGCTTGAGATAATCGCAAGGGCGAAAGAAACCGCAAAAAACCTCGGAATTGACTCGAGCTTCGCCGAAAGCCTGATCAGGCTTTTGATCGCCCACAGCTGGGAAAAAGAAAGAGAAAGACTCGAACCACCGGAGGTTTGGAGGATATTAGAAAAGAAATTTAAAGACTATCCAGCACAATTCAAAGTCGTAAGGCTGATGTTGCGATATGGACTCAGGGTAAACGAGAATGGAGAGATTTGTTGTGGGCCAATGAAAGTCCCAGCAGTCCAGATAGCCAAAGAAGTCGGGGTGGACAGGCGCGTTGTCGAACAGGTTGCAGAGAGGATACTTTCTGACGATATGTTAAGAAAAATCTTTTCTGCCCTTGAACCTGTGGCTTATCTGCGCGGAGCAGCGAAGGCGATGGGCATGGGGGTTTTAGAGATAATCCCGGAGGATGCTACTAGGCCCGGCATCGTCAGGGATGTGGCCGAAAAAATCGCGAAATTTGGTATGAGCATAAGGCAAGTCGTAGCCGATGATCCCAAACTTACTCCCCAGCCCAAGTTGACGATAATCACAGACCAACCTCTGCGTGCTGAAGTTTTGGAAGCCCTGCGGGAGCTTCCATACATAAGAAGCGTGATCATTTACTGAAGTGGTGGTTATGAGGCTGAAATTTGGAGACGTCGAACGGGAAGCCTCTGTGAGAAAAGCAGCGGATATGGCAGAAGTCATATTTGACAAAGAGTGGCTCGAGAAAAATTTGGATGCTGAACTCTATTACATGTTTCGTGACCTATGGATGGATGAGGACAGAGAAACTATATTGCGGAATAGGCTCAGATACGATATAACGATCATACCGCCGAGGAAAATGGGCGTGGAGTTTGTCAAAACGCAGGGACATTATCATCCTGAGTGTTGTCCAAACCTCACATATCCGGAAATCTATGAGGTTCAAGAAGGGAAAGCCCATTATCTCCTCCAGAGGAAAGAGAAAGGGAAAATAATCGACGTAATTTTAATCGAGGCGGAAGCCGGAGACAAAGTCATAATACCGCCCAACTATGGCCATGTCACAATAAATCCGACCGACGAACCGCTCAGGATGGCAAACTGGGTCAGCCGCGACTTCACATCACTCTATCAAGAGTTCAACCTTATGGGGGGAGCGGCATACTTCGAGCTCATCGACGGCAGATTCATCAAGAACCCTAAATACGGAGAGATCCCAGAGTTGAGATTTGGAAAACCATCCGAAATTCCGGAACTCGAGATAGTCAAAGGCAAAGAGATGTACGAGCTGATAAAGAGACCAGAAAACCTGGCATTTCTCAATCATCCGGAGAAATTCCTACAGATATTCGAAAAATGTTTGAAATAGCTCGATTAGACCTTGACTATTTGTGCATGCTTTACCTTGCCGAACTTCAGAACACACTTGGGGTCAACGAGTTTTTCCTCTATTGCTCGGTCGACTATTGATCCGATTAAATTTGCGATGGTGGCCTCCTTTATCGCTTCTATGCATTCCTCCATGCTGGCTTCTCGTCCGCGATAAAACGATTCCTTGATTTCGAGTTTAATCTTTCCTTTTCTGAATTTTTTCCCAAGTAGCTCAGCGTCACAGACCACCACGATTGTTTCCTCACGCACCCTGATGACTCGAAGCAGAGGCAACTCAGACACTCCTCAGCGGATTTCTCGCCCCACAGGCCTCACATCGGAGAACCGGAATCTTTCCCATTTTTTCTATCCGCGTATCCGGTTTTCCGCACTCTCTGCAGATTACGAATTCCTTCGTGTATTGCTCTATCCTAGACTGTATTGCCTCTTGCGAGAATTTCCCGTGGAGAACCAGGATGCCATCTTTGTAAGCTCCCGCCGCTGCCAGTTCCTTAAGCAAGTATCGGGAAAGATGCTCCGGCTCTCTGTTGAGCGAAGAGGCGATTGACTTGACGTTTTTAACATATGTCAGACTTCCAGCCGTAGTTACTTCTGCGGTAGGTATCTGAAATCTTGAAGTTTCACGCACGATTTTTGGTGTCTGCTGCAGAGCTCTCTCCAGAAGCTCTTCATAGCTTTCCATCATCAGATCACCTCGAATTTTCCAACTTCGCTCTCGACAATCTTCCCTTCCGCCAGTAACTCCCTGAGCAATCTTTCGATTTCGTCCATTGGTGCTTCTAGAAGTTTAGAGATCTCTTCTACTCCCATTCTCTTCTTTTCCCGTCTGAGGACTTCTACGATCCTCTCCTTTAAAGAAATCTCTTCGTTTGGTTTCTTACCGCTTTTAAGCAATCTCCATCTCTCCTCTAGTATTTCGAGTTCTCTCAAAATCTCAAAATTTGGATCTGTCACTTTTATTATGACATCGGGGGTGATGTAAACTTCTCCGTCTCTTTCCTTTATCCTTCCGATAACATCCACGATATCGCCTTCTTTGATGTTTTCAATCATTTTCAAATCTTCACGCCAAACTTTCACCCTTATAACACCGCTTCCATCATCCACATTGATCACACCGTAGGTTCCGTCGGTTTTCACATACTTGTCGACCACCGTGCCTAGAAGTCTAGCTCTTTTTATTTTTATTCCCCAAGGAGTGATCAGTGAAAGTCCGGATTCCTCGGAGACCTCAACTTTTCCAAACAGAAGGTCTTCCGCTTTCACTTTATATGCCGGGAAATACATCTTCTCCAATGAAAATTCACATGAAGGAGATTAAAGTCTTCCCTATTGGACGGAAATTCGTGGCGATAATGTCTGGTCATCTGCTTTCACCAGTTGAGTCTCTTATGAATCAACTTTCCGATGTGAGGTCAGGTGCTGTAGTTCAGGCTCTAGACGCGGATTCGGTGGCCGGCATCTCGCACGTTCTTCATGCCATATATCTGGCGCTTTCTGGATGGGAGAGAGGGAAAAGATTCACAAGGAGGCTCGAGCTTGAAATTCTTTGCTATGCGGCGGCGGACCATCAAATCTCTGAAGCGATCGCTAAAGTTGGAATATCATCAAGAACGAAACGTGTTGTTGTCGTCTCTTTGGCTGAAAGCAGGGAGGGCGCCCTAGAGGCGATTGCTAAGATATCGAGACAAGTAAAGATACGAATAGATTTCGAAATTCTGAAGATGAATCCATCCAAGCAAAAAAGACTTAGAAATCTTTTCAAAATTTCAAAAGAGGAGATGAAAGCGGCCAGTATAGAAGAGCTGATTATGGAGAAAATCGCTTCACTTTCTCTCCTTTAAGATTTCTTCGAAAATTTTATCTTCCATGACTTCCACGATTTTTACACAGAGAGGAGTTATTGGGACTTTCAAAAGTTTTATGCTACCATCGTCATCTATCGTAGTATATTTAGCATCTAACGGCTCTTTGACCTCGGTAACTAGGCATATTGTCTCGTGATTTAGCGGAACATAAACGTAATAATAGTGTCTTCCATTTTTCTCGAAATAGAAAAGCCATCCAAAGCCTCGTGCAATGTTGACTAAATCTTCAAGATTTTTGCACCATACTGCTCGCATATTCTGCTACCTCCAGCACTTTATCGACTTCTTTTTTCATACCCCGGACGAAAAGAATGTCCCCAGCCTTTATTCTGAACCTAGAAGGTGGTTCCACGATAAGTCTGCTCCCCCTTCTGATCATGAACACATAGACGCCCATGACCTCCCAGAGTTTGAGTTTTTCAAGTGTTTTGTTTGCGAAGGCGGAATTTTCTTTGACGGAAATTCTTCCTATACTCTCCTGTGACTCTGCAAAAGCTTCTCTGAAGACTGGATGAATTTCTTCGAATCTGAGCGCCACGTCGGCGATGCTATCCGCAGCGTCCGAAATTCTCGCAATATATCTCAACAGCTCCAATATGCTGTTCAGCTTCTCGAGATTTCTCTCCTTCCTTGCAGCTTTCAGAACTTCATGTCTGATTTTATAGTCCAACTTGTCGAAATCAATTTCCATTTCTCTGACTTCTTGTGCAATCTCCCTGGATCCGAAGAGGATCGATGAATATGCCATGTCAACCATTATCGCGACCAAATCTCTCATTTTTGCTAGAGCTTTCCTTATCTCCTTCAATTCACTCTTACTTTCCCTACAGCAAAGCTTGAGACAGGCAAGTTGTCCGATAATTTTGAGGCTTTCTTCTGAGCCTTTACAGATAAGAACATCTCCACTTCTGAGTTCGGTTTCCTTTGTAGGCGGAATGATCCATTCGTCTCCTCTTTTCAGAGCTAGAGGCCAAGCGCCCCGCGTAGGCGGAAGCGAAAGCTCTCCTATTTTTCT
Organism: Candidatus Hadarchaeales archaeon; assembly: GCA_038823825.1. NCBI lineage: Archaea > Methanobacteriati > Hadarchaeota (SeqCode) > Hadarchaeia (SeqCode) > Hadarchaeales (SeqCode) > Hadarchaeales archaeon (SeqCode). The sequence continues at coordinate 35,552 of JAWBCC010000003.1, forward strand.
GTTGACCACTGGAGAATCCTCTTTTATTTCGAGAACCGCAATTTTCTCGTCCGCCCCTTCAATTGCCTCAAAAACTACGGGATGAATTTCCATCCCTCTGAGAATGAAATCCGCTATGCTTTCGACGGCATTTGCGATTTCTTCTGCGGCTCCAGCAACTTGCAGAATTCCTGTTATGTGTTTTGCCTCGTCCAGCTTTCTCGTTACAACAGCCGCCACTCCTCTTATCTGATACATCAGAAGGTTCATTTTTTCTTCCAGCTGGCTCAATTGCTTGGCTAGATCTCTATCTTCCAAAACTAAGGCTGCAAAAGCCAAGTCAACCATAAGATCGGAGAGGTCCTTCATCTCCACAAGCAGGTCCTTTACATTGGGAGGATAGCTTTCGTCCACTTTCCTTGACCCCCTATAAAGTAGATATCTGGGAACCGTTTAAAGTTGTTTGATTCAAAAACCCTGTTTAGAAAGTTTTATATACTCTCAAAGAACGAAAAACATATTAAATGAGATTCCCAGCTCGTTCTTGGGCCCGTAGCGCAGTCTGGCTAGCGCACCGGCCTTTTAAGCCGGGAGTCGCGGGTTCGAATCCCGCCGGGCCCGCTGGGGGAAGAGTGGAAAGATGGCAGAGATAGAAATAACAAAACACAGACTGGTGCCGAAACATGAAGTTCTCAGTCAGGAGGAGGCAAAAGAAGTGCTTGAGCGATATCGGGTAGAGCCCCATCAGCTCCCCCTACTCCTAAGTAGTGATCCGGTTGCTAAGGCGATAGGAGCAAAGCCAGGTGACATAGTGAAGATAACTAGAAAAAGTCCAACAGCCGGTGAAATAGTGATTTATAGATACGTTGTGGAGGGATAGCCGTTGCGCGACACTTGGCCTGTTGTGGAAGCATTCTTCAAGAACAAAGGTTTGGTTCGCCAGCACTTAGATTCATACAACGATTTTATCGAGAGGAGACTCCAGCAGATAATCGACGAAATCGGGAAGATAGATTTAGACATAGAAGGGGTTTATGTAAAATTCAAAAGAATCCGCTTGGGTACACCGAAAGCCTACGAAGCAAAGGAAGGACAGGTAGATCTATGGCCTAATGAAGCCAGACTGAGAGGCCTAACCTATTCTGCTCCGCTCTTTCTTGAGATGAGTCTTGTTGATCACGGTAAGGAAATGCCTCCAGAAGAAGTATACATCGGAGAATTTCCAGTGATGGTAAAATCAAAAGCCTGTAGACTTTACGGACTTTCTGATGAGGAGGTCGTCCAGCATGGCGAGGATCCGCTGGATCCTGGAGGATACTTTATCATAAATGGTTCAGAAAGAGTGATAGTGGCTCAGGAAGATCTGGTTTCTAACTATATTCTCGTTGAGAAAGATGAAAGAGTTGGAGCAGAGGTTGCAAAGGTCTTCTCCAGCCATGGGGGTTTTAGGGCTTTCGTCGTCGTTGAAAGGAAAAAAGATGGACTCCTCAGGGTTTCTTTCCCCTCAGTTCCGGGACAAATTCCTTTCGTTGTAATGATGCGTGCTCTTGGTCTCGAAAAGGATAGGGATATCGCAAGTTCGATCTCCGAGGACAGGGAAATTCTCGACGACTTTCATGAGAACCTGTTGGAGGAACCAGAAGTAAGAACAACGAAAGATGCCCTTGATTATATCGGAAAGAGAGTAGCAGTAGGACAACCCGAGAGTTACAGAAAGCAGCGTGCGGAGGAAATTCTAGATAAATACTTCCTACCACATCTCGGAACGTCAAAAGATGACAGGATCAAAAAAGCATACTATCTCGGAAGAATGGCAAAACTCGCGATAGAGCTCGCTCTCGGAAGGAGAGACCAGGATGATAAAGATCATTATGCAAACAAGAGGCTTAAGCTTGCCGGAGATCTTTTGGAGAATATCTTCAGGTTAGCGTTTAACAATCTGATCAAAGATATGAAATACCAACTTGAAAGAGCTTATTCCAGACAGAGAGGTTTACAACTTAAGAGCGCGGCTAGGGCAGATGTTTTGACGGAGCGGATTAGGCATGCCATATCAACCGGAACTTGGCCCGGTGGAAGAACCGGAATAAGTCAGCTTCTTGATAGAACAAATTACATAGCAGCAGTTTCTCACTTGAGGAGAATAGTTTCCCCACTGAGCCGCAGTCAACCACACTTCGAAGCCAGAGATCTTCACTCGACACATTGGGGGAGAATATGTCCAGTTGAAACTCCAGAGGGTCCGAACTGCGGCCTTGTCAAGAACCTAGCTCTGATGGCTGAAATTTCGATAGGAACTGACGAGCGCGAAATCGAGCGATGGCTTGAGAAGCTCGGTGTGAGAAAAATTGAAAAAATAAGTGAGAGAAAGGAGGAAACCGCCGTTTACATAAACGGAAGGCTGGTCGGAATATATGAAGATGGAAAAAGGTTGGCCGAAGAAATAAGACAGTTGAGACGAAGAGGACAGATAAGCGAGCAAGTTAATGTTGGCTATAAACCGGATACAAACGAGCTCAAGATAAACACAGATAGCGGAAGGATAAGAAGACCTCTGTTTGTCGTGGAGAATGGAAAACCGAGGATTACGGATGAGATAATAGAAAAGGTTGAAAGAGGTGAAATGAACTGGGATGAACTTGTCAAGCAAGGAATTGTGGAATATCTCGACGCCGATGAAGAGGAAAACGCATACATCGCAGTTTATGACTATGAAGTTACAGAGGAGCACACACACCTCGAGATACATCCGCTGACGATTTTGGGGATAGGAGGTGCTCTAGTTCCTTATGCGGAGCATAACCAGTCTCCCAGAAATACTTATGGCGCAAACATGGCGAAACAGGCTTTGGGCATACCATTTACGGATATCTACACCAGAGCAGACACAAGAGCCCACTTCTATCACTATCCGCAAGTCCCACTTGTTTACACGAAGATAATGGATATCGTAGGTTTTGACAAAAGACCTGCAGGTCAGAACTTGATTGTTGCAATAGCTACTTATGGCGGATATAACATGGAGGATGCGATAATATTTAACAAGGCGTCAATCGAGCGCGGCACTGGAAGATCTACCTTCTATCGGCTCTACGAAACAGAGGAAATAAGGTATCCGGGTGGCCAAGTAGACAAGATCGAAATCCCCTCTGAAGATGTCAGAGGAACTGCCGGCCTAGAGCATTATGCGAAATTAGAGGAGGACGGTTTGATTTTCCCAGAGGCGGAGGTTAAAGGCGAAGACGTTTTGATAGGTAAGACGAGTCCGCCAAGATTCTTAGAGGAAACCGGTGCGATAAGTGTCGGCGAGAAGCGCAGGGAGAGTTCTGTAAGAGTTAGGCCTCAAGAGGGCGGCTGGACAGATATGGTTATGCTTACCACCACGCCCGACGGAACGAAGTTTGTAAGAGTGAGAGTTCGCGATCAGAGAATTCCGGAAATAGGAGACAAGTTTGCCTCACGCCACGGTCAGAAAGGGGTTATAGGAGTGATATTGGATGCTAGGGATATGCCATTTACCGCTGACGGAATAATCCCAGACATCATCATAAATCCACATGCTATTCCCTCGAGAATGTCTGTCGGACAGTTGCTTGAGATGATCGCAGGGAAGGTGGGAGCGATGCTTGGGCGAAGAATTGACGGAACACCTTTCAGCAGTGTGCCCGAACAAGAACTCAGAAAACTCTTGGTGGATCTTGGCTTCAAATCGACGGGTAAAGAGGTTCTCTATAACGGAATCACCGGAGAAATGATACCGGTAGAAATATTCATTGGTGTTTGCTTCTATCAGAAACTTCACCACATGGTAGCTGATAAGATACACGCGAGAGCACATGGTCCGATTCAAGTTCTCACTCATCAGCCAACAGAGGGAAGAGCGAGAGAAGGTGGTCTCAGATTCGGAGAGATGGAGCGTGACTGTTTGATAGGACATGGGGCGGCCACCCTTCTTAAGGAAAGGCTGCTTGACGCTTCGGATAGATATGTTGCTCTCGTCTGCGCAAACTGCGGAAGTTTGGGGTATCTTAGTAAGAAAAAGGGCAGGAAGGTTTGTCCGTTATGTGGCGAAGATGTGGAAATGCATGAAATTGAAATATCCCATGCGTTTAAACTTCTGCTTGACGAGCTCAGGTCGATGGGTCTTTCACCACGCATAAGAACAAAGGAAAAAGTGTGAGAAGATGCCAGTCACGAAAATGATCGACAGGATAGAGTTTGGCTTGATGTCTCCAGAGGAGATAAGAAAGATTTCTAAGGTCAGGATAGTAACACCAGACACGTATGACGAAGATGGATTTCCAATTGACGGGGGCCTAATGGATCTGAGGCTAGGTGTTGTAGAGCCAAGTTTGGAATGTAAAACTTGCGGTGGAAGACCGAAAGAGTGCCCAGGACACTTTGGACACATTGAGCTGGCGAGACCAGTCATCCACATCGGTTATGTTGAACACATCTATAACATTCTGAGAGCTATCTGTAGAAACAGAGAGTGTTCTCGCATTCTACTTTCTGAAGGTGAGATCGAAGAATATAGAACGAAAATTCTTGAAGAAAAGCGCAGAGGTGGAAGATGGTGGGAGATTTCCGACGCGGCAATGAAAAAAGCGATGGGTAGGACAGAGTGTCCGCATTGTAAAACAAAGCAAAGAGAGATAATTTTTGAAAAACCGTACTCGTTCCTCGAAGTTGTGGAAGAACCAAAGGGAAAGAAAGAAAGGAACATTCTTACACCAATAGAAATCCGAGACAGACTTGAAAAAATAAGGAACGAAGACCTCCTTCTGCTCGGAATGGATCCGGATGTTGTGCGGCCGGAATGGATGATTCTCACCGTGTTACCGGTTCCTCCAGTAACCGTTAGACCAACAATCACTTTAGAAAGCGGAGCTAGGTCGGAAGATGACTTAACGCATAAATTTGTCGACATCATCAGAATCAATCAGAGGCTTGCAGAAAATCTCGAATCCGGAGCGCCAAACTTGATCATCGACGATCTCTGGGATCTTCTCCAGTATCACGTTGCCACGTATCTTGACAACGCGGTTTCGGGTGTGCCACCGGCTAGGCACAGATCCGGAAGGGTCTTGAGAACGCTTGCGCAGAGGCTTAGAGGAAAGGAGGGGAGATTCAGAGGAAATCTTTCTGGCAAAAGAGTAGATTTCTCGGCCAGAACTGTTGTTTCGCCAGATCCAAACATAAGTATAAATGAAATAGGAGTTCCAATCGAAATCGCGAAGATACTTACAGTCCCCGTGAAAGTCACGGAACTAAATATTGAAGAAATGAGAGAACTTGTCAGAAGAGGTCCAGATGTACACCCTGGAGCGAATTACGTAATTACACCCAATGGTGTGAAATACACTCTAAAGGTTGCAGACCGTGAGATGTGGGCGAATAGCCTTGCACCCGGATACATCGTCGAAAGACATCTCAGGGATGGTGATATCGTGCTCTTCAACAGACAGCCGTCACTTCACAGGATGTCCATAATGGCCCACGTAGTGAAGGTTTTGCCTGGTAGAACTTTCAGACTTAACCTGAGCGTCTGTCCTCCCTATAACGCAGACTTTGACGGTGACGAGATGAATGTTCACGTGCCGCAGAGCGAGGAAGCGCAGGCTGAAGCTAGAATCCTCATGAAAGTTCAGGAACACATACTTTCACCAAGATTCGGTGGTCCGATAATAGGTGGTATTCAAGAGCACATAACTGGAGCATACTTACTGACGAGAAAGGAAACGAAACTCACGAAAAAGCAGGCGCAGTGGTTGTTGGCTCAGGCTGGGATATTCAAAGAATTGCCCAAACCAGCCTACACGGAGAAAGGTGTCAAGTATTGGTCCGGGAAGCAAATCTTCAGCATGCTTTTGCCCCCAGATTTGAACCTTACCTATCGGGCCAAGATATGTAGGGGCTGCTCGAGATGTAAAGAAGATGAATGCGATATCGACGCTTATGTTGTCATAAGGAACGGAAAACTTGAAAAGGGAGTGATCGATGCGAAGAGTTTCAAAGCTCTTGAACGTTGTGTCTTGCTAGACAGGATTGCCAAAGAATACGGCGTAGAAGCCGCCAGAGAGTTCATTGACAGAGTTACGAGACTTTCGATTGCTGCGGCGATGATGTTTGGTTTTACTACAGGCTCGGATGATGAAGACATTCCGGAAAGAGCGAAGGAAGAAATAAAGGGAGTCCTAAAGCAGGCAAGGAAAGAGGTGGAGAAGCTTGTTGAGATTTATTTGAGAGGAGAGCTTGAACCTCTGCCGGGTAGATCCCTCAGGGAGACGCTGGAAATGGAAATAATGAGAGTTTTGGCTGAGGGAAGAGATGAGGCCGGCAGAATTGCGGAGAAACATCTCGGTATGACAAATTTCGCGGTTATCATGGCGAAAACGGGGGCGAGAGGGAGCATGCTTAACCTCACCCAGATGTCCGCCTGCGTTGGTCAACAGTCTGTTCGAGGAGAGAGGATAAGCCGTGGTTATAAAGGGAGGACACTTCCACACTTCAAGCCAGGAGATCTCCGCGCTGATGCAAGGGGCTTTGTGACGTCTAGTTACAAGAGCGGTTTGAAACCTGTGGAGTTTTTCTTCCATGCGATGGGTGGAAGAGAAGGTCTCGTTGACACGGCCGTAAGAACCGCTCAGAGTGGATATTTGCAGAGAAGATTGATAAACGCGTTGCAGGATCTTAGAGTTGAATACGATGGAACCGTAAGAGATGATAAGGCAAGAATCATTCAGTTTAGATATGGGGAGGACAGCGCAAACCCGGCTAAAGTTGATGCCGGAAAATGCGTGAATGTGGAGAGGATAATTGCCAAGGTCCTAGGTGATTGAGATGGCGGGAGTCACGAAGGAGGAGATCGAAGAGGAAGTTGTAAAGCTCCGAGGAGAAGTTCCGGAGTCAGTCATTAGAGACTTGGAGAAACTTTTGGCCAAGAAAATTGAGGAGAGAGCCATTTCAAGAGATCAGCTACGCAAGATCATCAACGCGGTGAAAGAGGCATACCTTGATGCACTCATCGAACCAGCCGAGGCCGTGGGAACGGTTGCAGCCCAATCTATAGGAGAACCAGGTACCCAGATGACTCTTAGAACATTTCACTATGCTGGTGTCGCGGAGCTTAACGTCACACTTGGACTTCCTAGGCTTATCGAGATTCTCGATGCGCGCAAGCAGATAGCGAATCCTTTGATGACAATATATCTGAGGCCTCCACACTCTGAAAGCAAGGAAAGAGCTACAAGATTTGCCCGCAAAATAGTGACAACAACGTTAGAGGACGTAGCAGATTTGGAGATAGACATCATGCATTATACAATTGTTGCCACGTTTGATAGAAAAAAGTTACAAGAGAAAGACCTTACACCCTCGGAAATCGGAAGAAAGATCGCGGAGATCCCCGGCAGTTATAAAATCGTGATTCCAAAAGGAGGCCACAAGATGATCGTGAGATATACTGGTGAAAGTATGAAGGAATTTAAACGTTTTGCCGACAGGATCGCAAGGGAAGTTTCTCTTATGGGTATTAAGGGAATAAAAAGAGCTGTAGTTCGCGAGGAGGGTGGCGAATATGTTGTATACACGGAGGGGTCGAATCTTGCGGAAATACTCAAGCTTCCGGAGGTTGATACAACTCGTACCGTTTCAAATGACATACATGAGATAATGGGGGTTCTTGGAATAGAGGCTGCTAGAAATGCAATAATCGAAGAGGCGATGAAAACTCTCCAGGAGCAAGGACTGGACGTCGACATAAGGCATATAATGTTGGTAGCAGACATGATGACTTACACCGGAACGATTCGACAGATAGGAAGGCACGGAATAAGCGGAGAGAAAGCTAGTGTTCTGGCGAGAGCGGCTTTCGAAATGACCACTCAGCATCTCTTTGAGGCCTGCATGCACGGAGAAAGTGATAAACTCTCAGGCATAATCGAAAATGTGATTGCTGGACAGCCGATTCCTCTGGGAACCGGCATGGTAGAATTGGTTAGAAAAATGTGATTTTCATGGACGTAGAAAAGGAATTGAGTAGAGCAATACTCACGGGCAAGGTTATACTTGGAACGGATAGGTCGCTTAAGGCGGTGAAAAGAGGTGATGCTAAGATAGTTTTGCTGGCTTCAAATTGCCCGGAAGAAATAGTGGAGGACTTCATGCACTATTCGAAGATCTCTGGTCTGAGGGTTGTTCGGTTGAAAAAAAATAGTAGAGAGCTGGGAATAATTTGTGGGGTTCCTTTTACGGTCAGCGTAGTTTCGGTAATAGATCCAGGAGATTCAGCAATACTCTCAGCGGTGGATTCCGGATGATAAAGTTAACTTCTGAAGAGCTCAAGTATATGGGACTCTTCGAAAGAATAACGGGCGCGGCGGCGAAAGATTGTGTTATAGATGATGTTTCTCAAAGTCTCGTGACATTTGTTGTCGATAGAGACAAAATTTCTGAGGCTATCGGGAAGAGAGGTAGTAAGATTAAATTGCTGGGCAAAATGCTCGGAAAAGATGTCGAAGTTGTAGCTTTTTCAGAGGATCAGGTAGAGATGGTAAAAAATGCCTTGGCCCCGGCCAAAGTTCAAGAAGTACAAATAGTAGAAAAAAATGGTAAAACAATCGCCATAGTTTACATAGATCTCGAGAATAGAAATAAGGCAGTAGGCAAAGGGGGCAGACGTATAAGAAACGCGAAAAAAATCGTTAGACGTCACTGCGGAATAGAAGACATTGTCATATCGCATTAGAAACTTCAAGGACTGGAAGAAGCGGCCACGAGATGATTTAAATTAAGAGTTGTATAATTTTCAGTTTGGTGTTGGTATGAAATCTCCAACTGGAGAATTCGCGGCTAGGAAGCTGGCGACAACTAGGCAGAGGTTTAGATGGAAGGATGCGGACTATAAGCGTAGAGTTTTGAAGCTTAAGGAGAAGTACGATCCACTTGAAGGAGCGCCGCAAGCCAGGGGTATTGTCCTCGAGAAGGTCGGAATAGAGGCCAAACAGCCGAACTCGGCCATAAGAAAATGCGTGAGGGTACAGTTGATAAAAAATGGCAAACAGGTAACTGCCTTCGCCCCTGGCGACGGAGCGATAGGCTTCATAGATGAACACGATGAGGTAATCATCGAGGGGATAGGCGGGGCAAAAGGGAGATCTTATGGAGATCTACCAGGTGTTAGATATCGTGTTGTAATGGTAAACGGTGTTTCTCTTAAAGAGCTTATAAAGGGTAGGAAGGAAAAGCCGACAAGGTGATGTTTTGTCTTTCAAGTACTTTGGGAAGTGGGATGTTGAGAATGTGGTTATCAGGGATCCGGGTCTAAAGAGATACATAAATCTAGAACCGAGAATTGTGCTTCATACATCTGCGAGACATGCTAACAAACAATTTGGTAAGGCACAGGTTTCGATTGTTGAGAGGTTAATGAACAAGCTCATGCGATCTGGGCCAGGTGCTCGAAAATTAAAGGGAAAGGTCATCAGAGGCGGGAAAGCCACAGGCAAGAAGATGAATGCCTACAAAATAGTCAAGAGGGCTTTTGAGATAATTGAGCATAGAACTGGGAAAAATCCGATTCAAGTTCTCGTCGATGCGGTTCAGAATGCAGCTCCTAGAGAGGAAACGACAAGACTGACTTATGGAGGTATTACATATTACGTGGCTGTTGACTCAGCACCTCAGCGAAGACTGGACATTGCGCTTCGAAACATCGCGGCCGGTGCATATGCTGCCTCGTTTAATAACAAAAAGCCCATAGAGGAATGTCTGGCCGAGGAGATCATAAACGCTGCAAACAATGATGTTAAAAGTTTTGCCATAGCTCAAAAGGAAGAAATCGAAAGAATTGCAAAGGGAGCAAGATAGTTTTTCTGCTCCGATTTTCCGCTAGCTTTTAAACGAAAAAATTTAAATACTCATCTCGGGATTGATAAGGAGGTGGACAAATGCCCAAGCCACACCTAAACATAGTTACAATCGGACATGTTGACCACGGAAAGTCTACCCTGATGGGAAGACTTCTTTATGAGACTGGAGCCGTTAAAGAAGAAGAAATAAAGAAGTTTGAAGCAATGGGGGATAAGGGTAAGACATTCAAGTTCGCTTGGGTAATGGATGCTCTTAAGGAAGAAAGGGAGCGCGGTTTAACAATAGATCTGGCGCACAGAAAATTTGAGACATCAAAGTATTATTTCACGATCATTGATGCTCCTGGACACCGGGACTTCGTCAAGAATATGATAACCGGTGCGAGTCAAGCGGATGCGGCAGTGCTTGTTGTTGCAGCGGATGATGGAATAATGCCGCAGACGAGAGAGCACGCAGCTCTTGCATTCACACTCGGAGTTGGTCAGATGATGGTGGTCATAAACAAAATGGATCTGGTTGATTATAAGCAAGAAGTATTCGAGAAATTGAAGAAAGAGGTTTCAGACCTTCTCAGGGCGGTTGGTTACAGAAATGTTGAGAAGTTCGATTTTGTACCAGCAGCGGCCTTTCACGGGGACAACGTGACAAAAAGAAGCGAAAAGATGAAGTGGTACAGCGGTCCCACTGTGCTCGAGGCACTGGATCATTTTGAGGTTCCTCCCAAGCCAATAGACAAGCCGCTACGCATTCCAGTTCAGGATGTTTATTCGATCACAGGGGTTGGTACGGTACCGGTCGGAAGAGTAGAAACTGGAATTTTGAAAGTCGGAGATACTGTAGTTTTCGAGCCGGCCGGTGTGAAGGGTGAGGTGAAGTCTATTGAAATGCACCACGAGTCGATCCCACAAGCGGAGCCTGGAGATAACATCGGATTCAACGTTAGAGGTGTGGAAAAGAAAGCCTTGAAAAGAGGAGATGTGGCTGGTCATCCGGACAAGCCTCCGACCGTGGTCAGGGAATTCACTGCGAGAATAGCGGTTTTGCAACACCCGACGGCGATAGCGGCTGGCTATACTCCTGTCTTCCACGTTCACACTGCGCAGGTCGCTTGCAAGATCACACAAATCGTAAACAAACTCGATCCCAAGACCGGTGCTCCAATAGAGCAGAATCCTCAGTTCATAAAGAAGGGAGATATGGCCACGATCGTCGTTGCTCCAACAAAACCGATGGTTATCGAAAAAGCTTCTGAAATTCCTCAGCTCAGCAGATTTGCCATCAGAGACATGGGAATGACAATTGCTGCCGGTGTCTGCATAGACGTAGTTCCGGCCAAGTAAAAACTTTTTATTTTGTTTTTGCAGTTAAAGTAGGGGTTATCGTGCAAAAGGCCAGAATAAAGCTTAGCAGTACAGATGTGGCAAAGCTAACCGAAGTTTGCAACCAAATAGTTGAAATAGCGGAAAAGGTGGGCGTGGAATACTCCGGTCCAATTCCCCTTCCGACTAAGAAAATAAAGATAATCACGAGAAAATCACCCGATGGAGAAGGAACAGCCACGTTCGACAGATGGGAGATGAGAATTCATAGGAGATTGATAGACATCCAAGCCGATGAAAGAGCATTGCGCCTCCTCATGCGTCTACAGATTCCAGATGAGGTTTCAATTGAGGTAAAGCTCTGATTTTGGTTTTTCACTGGCCAGTTATGTATTTCTCAAGTTCGTGGGGCTCTGGAACCGAGATGTTTAGTTTTTCAAAATAGTGGGAAATGTTAAGGATGTCTCTTCTCAGGTACTCGAGTGCCATCGAGCTTTGGATGTCTATCGCCATTGAAAAATCTATGAGATATGGCTCCGGTGTTATGAGTATGTTGTACTCGCTCAGATCGGCATGCACGAGACCAGCTTTCTGGTAAAGTAGTCTCATGTCTTCCAGAATGCTGTTGAAAGCCTCCTTTGGGTTTTCTGGTGTCATGTCTTTCATCCTAGGGTAGGGTATACCGTTTTCTCCTAGGAATTCCATAACCAAGATGTTTTTCTCATGGTCTACGGGTCTTGGAACATGAACGCCTGCTTCATACGCTCTCTGCAGATTTTTGAATTCTCTAGAGGTCCACGCGAAGATTATTCTTCTCCGTTCGTGCGGAACTCTTGAATATCTTGGATCAGCCAGGAGATACTTATGCATCGTTTTGAAATCAGATGTGGCAATTCTATAGATTTTTACGGCGAGAAAGTTTCCAGTGGAGTCGGAAGCGCAGAAAACGTTCGCCTCTTTGCCGGTCGAAACTGCACCGTAAACCATATCGAAGATTCCTCTATTAACCATCTTACATAGCGAAAGGAGAGTCGAATGGTCAAAAACGCCCGCCATTATTTTATAGATTTCAGAGTCTTTTTCAAGTCTCTCCGGTTTGTGTCTTCTTAGCGCGGCTAGAAAAACATCTTCTGACATCTAGGCACCGCTACTCCCATAAGCCCATCTTCTTTAACCATTCCACTTGAGTTTTCGTGTATCTAAAGACTATGTCGCCTCTCTCATCTCCCTGCACGGGCCAGGGCTTTACAACAACAACGTCTCCTTCCAAAATCCACATCCTCTTTCTCAGTCTCCCCGGTATCCGACAGTTTCTTATCTTACCATCCCTACATCTAACCCTAACTCTATCGTTTCCAAACATCTGGTCCACTATTCCAAGGACCTCGCCTTTTTCAGGTATGTACAGTCGCTCTCCTTCCTCTTCTTTTGGCATTTTTTTCACCACGATACTTATCCCATAAAAATCTGTTTACGCCGTTTAACATCGCTTGAACGCTCGCCATTATTATATCTCCGCTTATTCCTCTGGCAGTAATAATCCTTTTACCGTCCGTCAGTTTCACGGTTACATCGACTACGGCATCTGTTCCACCCGAGATCGAATCCACGTGGTACTCCAGAAGACGGATATTCGATATCCCCTCGATGAGTTTCCTGATGGCATTCATAGCGGCATCGACTGGACCCACTCCTACTCCAGATTCGATCATTTCTTTGTCTCTGAATCTTACTTTGACGGAGGACGTCGGAGTGATTTTGTTTCCACTCACCACTGTCAGTTCTTCAAGTTTTATCGTCTCCTCGAATTCTTTACCCATCACGGAATCGATTATGGCTCGAAGCTCTGAGTCCGTTACTACTTTTCCTTGGTCGCCGAGCCACTTTACCTGTTTAAAAATTTCCGTGACTTGCTCTTTGTTCGGACGGAATCCCAGTTTTCTCAGCTCCATCTCGATGGCATGTCTTCCGATATGTTTTCCGAAAACGATTCTTCTCCTTTGTCCGATGTCTTCTGGCGCAAGAGGCTCATATGTCTTTGGGCTGCGAAGAACCCCATGCACGTGAATTCCAGCTTCGTGGGCAAATGCGTTCTCCCCGACAAGCGGTTTTGTTGGAGAAAGAGGTATTCCGGTCAAACTTTCGACAAGCTTGGAAACAGAATAAAGTTTCTTCATTTTTATTCGAAGCTTATACTTCTGGAGGTAAACAAGAGCTGAGACAACCTCCTCCAGCGCAGCGTTTCCTCCTCTTTCACCCAATCCGTTGATGGTTACGTGAACTTCGGTCGCGCCACCTTCAACCGCAGAAATCGTGTTCGCCGTGGCCATTCCAAAATCATTATGACAGTGGGCAGCCAGAGGCACGTTTACAATTTTTGCGAACTTTGAATAGAACTCGCGCGCTCTTGCCGGTGTCAGAATACCCACTGTGTCGCAAAGACAAATTCTGTGAACTCGATGCTCTAGACCAAGCGCCACGAGTTCTCTCACGAAATTTTCATCAGCTCTTGTTGCATCTTCGAGTGAGAATTCGACTTTTAAACCATGCTTTATCGCGTAGTCCATGGCTTGTGCTGCCATTTTCTTTATTTCCTGTCTAGACTTTTCGAGCCGTAACTTTAGATGAATATCAGAGGCAGGAACTACCAGATGTATGCTGTCGACATCCGCAGCAATCGCAGCATCGATATCTTCTTTCATAGCTCTCGTAAATGTGCAGATTTCGGCGCTTAATCCCAGCTTTGATATCTCCTTGATGGCTTTTCTCTCGCCCTCAGAGGTTGCAACAGATCCCGCTTCGATGATATCGACTCCGAGATCGTCGAGAGCGCGAGCAATTTTTATTTTCTCCTCTGGGGTCAAAGCCACGCCTGGTGTCTGCTCCCCATCTCTCAGAGTTGTGTCGAGAATCAGCACTCTGCCGCTCATGCTCCCAATATATTAAAAATGGCGCGATATATTAAACAGAGGTCATGGTCATGGAAAGAGAGATCTTTATTAGCAGTCTTATGAGGGAAATGCGAAAAAATCTGAATCTCCCAAAGAGAGTTAGGATTTTTGATACTACTCTCAGGGATGGTGAGCAAACTCCAGGAGTCTCGCTCACTCCCGAGCAGAAGCTGATAATAGCGAGGCAACTTGATAAGCTCGGTGTTGATGTTATCGAAGCTGGAATGCCTGTTGTATCAGAGGGGGAGAAAAGGGCTGTGAAAATGATTGCAGGCAACGGTCTACAGGCGGAAATATGTGCCTTAGCGAGATGCACGAAGGAAGATATAGACGCTGCTCTCGATTGCGATGTCGATAGTGTACATATTTTCATCGCGACTTCTGATATTCATCTTAAGCACAAGCTAAAACTCACGAGAGCTCAAGCGCTGGAGAAGGCGATAGAGCATGTCGAATATGCAAAAAAACACGGGGTGATTGTGGAGTTTTCTGCCGAGGATGCGACGAGGAGTGATTTAGAATATCTTAAGAAAGTTTATAAGGCAGTTGAAGAGGTCGGAGCGGATAGAATAAATGTTCCAGATACCGTGGGCGTGGCAACACCGCGCGTGATGTTCCACCTAATCCAAGAGATTACAAAAGCGGTAAAAATACCCGTAAGTGTTCACTGCCATAATGATCTGGGACTAGCTGTTGCGAATTCTTTGGCCGGCGTGGAGGCGGGAGCCGAACAGGTTCACGTGACAGTAAACGGACTCGGAGAAAGAGCTGGAAATGCTTCTCTCGAAGAAGTTGTCATTGCTATGAGGATGTTCTACGGAATAAAACCACGCATTAAAACGAAGCTGCTTGTGGAGACGTCCGAGCTTGTTGAGAGAATCACGGGAATGCAAGTTCCTCCAAACAAACCAGTTGTTGGCGAGAATGCTTTCGCTCACGAATCGGGCATACATGTTCATGGTGTGCTTCAGTTTCCGGGGACATATGAACCGCTCTCGCCCGAGCTTGTGGGGCACAGACGTAGGCTGGTTCTTGGAAAACACGCCGGTAGTCGCTCTGTCGCGGCCTGCTTGCGAGATCTGGGAATCAAAGTAACGAAACAGCAGTTGAGGGAAGTCACGAGAAAAGTCAAAGAGCTCGGAGATAAGGGGAAAAAAGTGACCTTGGCGGATTTGCGTGCGATAGCTGAAAGTGTGGTCGGTTCGCTTCCACCGGAGGAAAAGGTCGTGGAGTTGAAAGAGATAACTGTTACAACAGGAAACACGATAACTCCGACGGCTTCCGTTAGGTTGAGGATAAAGGATGAAGAAAAAATCGGTGCCTCAACCGGTGTAGGTCCAGTCGATGCCGCTATTGGAGCGATCAGAAAAGCGATTGGTGAAATATCCTCTCTCCGCTTAAAAGAATATCATCTGGATGCGATCACCGGTGGGAGTGATGCGTTGGCGGAGGTCACTGTCAAACTGGAAGACGAAAAAGGAAACATTTATGTCGCCAAAGGGATCCGCGAAGATGTAGTGTTGGCCAGCGTAGACGCGATGATAAATGGAATTAACCTCTGGTTTAGGGAGAGAAGACCTTCCTGATATTGCACAAAATTGTGCAATAAAGTATTAAATAGTGCATTAAAGAAACTATTCTGATGCAAAAACAAGTCGAGAAACTGGAAAAAATTGCAAGGGAAATCGGAACACCCTGTATACTTCCGGTTTCAATAAAAATAAGTGGATGTAAGGATCCAGCCGAGATTTATTTCAGAATAAGATCTCTCTATCATCCTTCATTTCTTTTTGAATCCTCCGGAGGTCCAATCAAGATAGGGCGATATTCTGTGATAGGCTTTGATCCAATTTTTCATTTCTGTGTTGAGGGAAAAACTAGAAGAGC
Source organism: Candidatus Hadarchaeales archaeon (assembly GCA_038823825.1). NCBI lineage: Archaea > Methanobacteriati > Hadarchaeota (SeqCode) > Hadarchaeia (SeqCode) > Hadarchaeales (SeqCode) > Hadarchaeales archaeon (SeqCode). Next base: position 51,561 of record JAWBCC010000003.1, read on the forward strand.
GATCTTGAAAGGTGAAATCTTCGGTCGGTCGGCCGGAGATGCGGATTCCTTGGAGATTCTAAAGAAAGTTGCAGGTGTTGATGAAGTCAAAACACCACATGTAACTCCACAATATCTTCTAGCATTTTTCGGCTGTGTCGGTTACGATTACGTGCGCGAGATGGTTCCGCTACCTGAAAACGCGGTCGATGATCTGGCCCACCCAATGTTGGAATTCATCCTTCCTTCCAAAATCATGATTTTCGATCATCTTCGTTCTAAAACGACTTTTGCCTGCCTACTTCCGATTTCTGACGTTAGGGAAATTAGAAACAAGACAGATGAGGCCAGAAAAGCGATTTCTAGGATGGTTGCTATCCTCGGGAAAAAACCCAGAGAAGACAACACAGTGAAGCATGAGCGCTCAAACATTTCAAGACGGGACTTTGAGAGGAAGGTGGAAAGGGCTAAAGAATATATACGCGCCGGGGATGTTATTCAGGTTGTTCTTTCCAGAAGAATCGAGATTCGCCCAGCTCCGGATCCGGAGAACTTTTACTGGAAGCTGAGGTCTATCAATCCTTCGCCCTATATGTTTTTCTTAGATTTTCCGAAAAGAGTTTTGATAGGTTCAAGTCCAGAGCTTCTCGTGAAGGTAGATGACGGAAAAGTTGTGACGAGACCGATAGCCGGAACTAGGAGGAGAGGCGACGAAGGCACGGATGTGGAACTCGAGAGAGATCTGCTGAGCAGCGAAAAAGAAAGGGCGGAGCATGTTATGCTGGTAGATCTCGGCCGCAACGACTTGGGCAAGGTTTGCACGTTTGGATCGGTTATGGTTGAGGAATTTATGAAGGTTGAGAAATACAGTCATGTTCAACATCTTGTGAGCACGGTCAGCGGGCAGTTGCGTCCAGACAAAGATTCCTTCGATGCTTTAAGAGCAACATTTCCGGCAGGCACCGTTACCGGGGCACCAAAAGTCAGAGCAATGGAAATCATCGAAGAGCTAGAGCCGACTAGGAGAGGGCTCTATGCTGGCGCAGTAGGATGCTTCAGTTATCAAAGGGAGGCAGATTTCGCAATCACGATAAGGGCAATGGTGATTCAGAATGGCACAGGATATATACAGGTTGGAGCCGGAATAGTGGCTGACTCGGTCGCTTGGAAGGAATATTACGAAACGGAGAATAAAGCGAGAGCACTTCTGGCTGCTGCAGGGGTGAGGTCATGAGAATAGTGGTCATAGACAACATAGATTCCTTTGTCTACAATTTGGTTCATTATGTGGGGGAGCTTGGCGCAGAACCCGTGGTCTTCACAAAGGATGCAAATCTCATGGAAATCGAGCGTGCGAAACCCGATGGCATAATAATCTCTCCAGGTCCCGGTAGACCGGAAAATGCTGGAGTTTCCGTCACCGTTGTCAAAAAGTTTGCTGGTCGCGTACCCATTCTTGGCGTCTGTCTTGGTCATCAGGTTATAGGCCACGTCTTTGGGGCAAAGATCGTGCAGGCGAAGCGCCTAATGCATGGAAAGACTTCCAAAATAAGATATAGACATTGCGAAATTTTCAAAGGTTTACCCAACCCGTTTGAAGCTACGCGATATCATTCACTTGCGATAGACGCTTCAACTCTGCCAGAGGAACTGGAACTCATAGCTTGGACGGATGACAGCGAAAAGGAAGTGATGGCTGTAAAACACATAGAATTTCCAGTTTTTGGTGTGCAGTTTCATCCAGAGTCCATTCTGACGAAAGATGGCAAGAAGATTATCAAGAATTTTCTGGAGGTAGTCAGATGATTGTGGAAGAGGCGATCAAGAAACTCGTTCAAGGTCGGAATTTAACGTCCGAAGAGGCCGAGGGCGCAATGATGGAAATAATGTCTGGTGAGGTTTCACATACTAAAATCGCAGCTTTTCTGACCGCTTTAAGGATGAAAGGAGAAACAGTTGGTGAAATAGTTGCTTTTGCCAGAGTCATGAGAAATCTATGCGAGAAAGTTAGACCGAATGTTGACGGCAAACTTGTGGACACCTGCGGAACGGGTGGGGATAAACTCAAAACCTTTAACATAAGCACGGCAGCCATGTTTGTTGCGGCAGGTGCTGGTATACCGATTGCAAAGCATGGAAATCGGTCTGTGACGAGCAAGGCTGGCAGCGCGGATGTTCTGGAGGCTCTCGGTGTCAACATAATGCTTGGTCCCAGAGAAGTTGAGAGATGTATTGAAAGGGTAAGACTAGGTTTTATGTTTGCACCCCTCTTTCATAAAGCGATGAAAAATGTGATGCCGGTGAGAAAAGAACTTGGAATAAAGACGGTTTTCAACATCTTGGGTCCGCTTACGAACCCAGCCGATGTTCGAGCACAGGTCATCGGAGTCCCCGAGGCCGAACTTACAGAGAAAATAGCGATGGCCTTAAGAGAATTAGGTTGTGAAAAAGCGATGGTAGTTTACGGACTAGACGGTTTGGATGAAATATCCACCATTGGTAAAACAAAAATCTCTCTTCTTCAAGATGGTCTAATCACAACCCGCATAGTGGAGCCCGAAGAATTCGGTCTAAAGAGAACGAAGCCCGAATTTCTTTCTGGCGGAGATGCTGAAGAGAACGCAAAGATAATCGTTAGGGTTTTGATGGGAGAGGACAAGATTAGGGAAGATATAGTCGTGTTGAATGCGGCCGCGGCTATATTTGTCGGAAATCTCGCTGATGATATGATTTCAGCCGTTGAAATGGCTAGGAATTCGATTAAATCTGGAAAAGCTTTAGAAAAGCTTGAAATGTTCGTGGAGGAGACCGGCGGAGATTGTGAGAGGGTGAGGAGGCCAATAGATGGGATTTCTGGATAAAATAACGGAGGAAGTGATCGCCGAAGTAAAAGAGAAACTCGGCAAAAAGAAGAGTTTGATAAATGCGATAAAAACTGCTAAAGGTGTGCCGGTCATAGCCGAGATAAAGTGGGTTTCACCTTCTGTGGGGAAAATCAGGGAAAGAGAAAATGCACTGGATATAGCTAAAGCTATGATAAGAGGTGGGGCAATCGGGTTGTCGGTTTTAACGGAGAAAAAGTTTTTCATGGGAGATCCTTCTCTGATAACAGAGTTAAAGAAGGAGATAGACGCACCGATTCTTTACAAGAACTTCGTGGTTCATCCGTATCAGATATTTGAGGCATTTAGTTCTGGTGCAGATGCGGTTCTTCTCATAGTTCGGGTTCTAAAGGATCGTCTCCAGGAATTCATGAAGCTAGCCGATGAGCTTGGGATGGAGAGTTTAGTGGAAGTTTTTGACGAAAAGGACGTTGAGTTAGCACTCTCTGCCGGAGCGGATTTCATCGGAATAAACAACAGGGATTTGGATACTTTTCAGGTAGACCTCTCGAGAACGGAGAGACTGATCAACCTGATACCTGAAGAAGTCATCGTGGTAAGCGAGAGTGGAATCTCAACGAAGGGGGATGTGATCAAAGTCGTCACGGCTGGAGCGGACGCCATTTTGGTCGGAACGTCAATAATGAAATCTCCAAATCCGGAGGAGAAAGTCCGGGAACTTGTAGGTGCTTTAGAATGATCGTCAAAATATGTGGCTTGATGAGGGTTGAGGATGCCGTAAAGGCGAGCAGGTTGGGAGCAGATATGATTGGAACGGTTTTGATTGAAGGTTCGAGAAGAAAAATATCGACCGAAAAAGCTTCTGAAATTTTCAGTGCGGTTCGAGAAATTGGGAAAACAAAATGTGTAGTTCTTTGCAGACCTTTCAGTTTACGGGAAGTTTTAGAGCTAGATGAAAAGCTCAAGCCGGATTGCTTACAACTTCACCCTGCGACTCCGATCTCGTTGATCGAAGAAATAAAGAAAGAAATTTCCAGCGATCTCATTCTAATCGTCCCGATTCCATCCGAAGGAGCGAATTTTGAATCGGTTCTGTCCCGCATGTTGGAGATTCAGGACTTCGCAGACTTCTTGCTTTTGGATACATTCGGACCACAAGGGGGTGGAACTGGCAAACCGCACGACTGGGAAATAAGCAGGAGATTGGTTGAGAGATCAAAGAAGCCAGTCCTGTTGGCAGGTGGGCTTTCTCCTGAGAATGTTCTTGAAGCAATCAAAGTTGTGAGACCAGCCGGTGTGGATGTTGCCAGCGGTGTCGAGGAAGAAGTTGGTGTCAAGGATGAGAAACTGATGAAGGAGTTTATAAGAAAAGCAAAAGGTGGGTTTCTATGAAAGGGAGGTTTGGAAGATTTGGAGGGCAGTATGTAAGTGAGATTTTGATGCACGCTTTGATAGAATTGGAAGAAGCATTTGAAAAGATTTATCCTTCGGAGGAATTTCAGCGAGAGTATCAAACTTTGTTGCGCGATTATGCTGGGCGTCCAACTCCGCTCTACCACGCAAAGGGTCTCAGCGAGTTGGTCGGTTGTAAAGTTTACCTCAAGCGTGAAGACTTGCTCTGCGGCGGTTCGCACAAGTTAAACAACTCTCTGGGCCAAGCTCTGCTTGCAAAAAAGATGGGAAAGAAGAGACTGATAACGGAAACGGCAGCCGGGCAACATGGACTTTCCGTTGCAATGGCTGGGAATGTGGTGGGGCTCTCTGTTGATATCTTCATGGGTGTCAAAGACATCGAACGACAAGAAAGTAATGTCAAGAGGATGAGATTGCTCGGAGCCCGCGTTATCCCGGTGACTACCGGTAGCGGGGTTCTGAAGGATGCGGTTTCTGACACGCTTCGTGAATGGGCAAGATGTTCGCGTGATACTCATTATCTGATGGGTTCGACTGTTGGACCGCATCCGTTCCCTGAGATCGTTGCGACTTTCCAGAGCGTGATCGGGGAGGAAATCAAAAGACAGATTCTAGAGAAAGAGGGTAGACTACCAGATGCCATAGTAGCTTGCGGAAGTGGGGGAAGCAATGCTATCGGCGCGTTTAGACCTTTCATCGAGGAGAAGGAAGTTCGTCTTTATTTTGTTGAGGGGGGAGGAGAAAGTTTGAACGCAGATAATAGTGCAGCAGCCTTTGTTCTCGGTAGACCCGGAGTTCTACACGGGGCATTTATGCAAATTCTGCAAGATGAATATGGTCAGATAAAACCGTCAAAGACTAGGGCAGCCGGTCTCAACTATCCCGGGCGTGGTCCGGAAATTTCATACCTCTGTGAAATAGGCAGGGTAAAACCTTGTTATGCATTCGATAACGAAGTCTTTGAAGCGGCGAAAACGGTGAGCAGAGTTGAGGGTCTGATTCCGGCGCTAGAGACTGCTCACGCTCTAGCATACGTTCTGAATCACAAGGAAGAATTTGAGAAAGATGACATTGTGGTTGTAAACTTCTCCGGCCGTGGGGACAAAGATCTGGAGGTGATTCTGAAGTATGTCGAGGCTTGAAGAAATTTTTGAAAAGCTCTCGAGAAAAAAAGAGGGGGCATTTATGCCGCACGTTTATGTCGGAGATCCGAGTTATGAATTTTCGCTCAGATTAATCGAAAAATTGAAGGAAGCTGGAGCCGACATCTTGGAGCTTGGCGTGCCTTTCTCCGATCCTATTGCAGATGGGCCGGCATTTATCGCAGCATGTGAGCGGGCCTTGAGGGCTGGGATGACGCCTCAGAAGTTTCTGCAGGCACTCAAAGAAATTCGATCTAGCGGAATAAAATCACCAATCGTGGTGACAGCGTATGCAAACACGATTTTTGCGAACAGAGGATTTATAGAGAAGCTGGCGGATTTAGGTGTTGACGGTCTTATCGTTCCCGATATGCCGTTTGAGGAATCTGGAGAGTTGCTTGCCAAGACTAATGAGTTTGAAATTGATTTAATTCTGCAGATTGCTCCGACTACGAGTGATGAAAGGTTAATTAAAATTCTTGAGAATGCCTCTGGATTTGTTTACGTCATAAATTTTGAGGGCGTGACTGGACCTCGAGAGGATATCCCGGAAAGCACGATAGAACTCGTAAAAAAGGTTAGGAAGCACTCAGAGATCCCGCTGGTGGCCGGTTTTGGTATATCCAAACCCGAACATGCGAGAAAGCTCATCGCCGGTGGTGCGGATGGAGTGGCAGTTGGAAGTATTTTTGCTGAGATCTATTCGGAGAATGAAGAAAATCAAGCTCTTCAGAAGGTTTTCGAGTTGGCGAAGTCTATCAAGGAAGCCTGTGTCAAAGGATATAAAGAGAGAATTACCAAATAAAATTTTGCTGAAAGGTGGTTGAAAATGAAAACCATCACTTTGAGAATCAAACCGCTCGATATCGAGACGGGTAAACCAATCGCAATCATGCATGAAGAGGATGCGGAAAAAATAGGGCACGTAGCCGGGAGTAGAATAAAAGTCTATTCGCAGAAAGGGACTTTTACGATAATTACGAACACAACTAGAAATCTTGTTGCCCCCGGAGAGTTAGGAACGTGTAAAGAGGCGACGTGCGAGATTGGTTTGGAGGCGGGAAGTGAGGTCAAGGTAACGCTTGCCCCGAGACCAGCTTCTGCCAACGCGATAAAGAAAAAGCTCGATGGCAAGGTTTTGACACAGCAAGAGATTGATAGTATAATCAGAGATATTGTTGCAGATAATCTGACGGCGACCGAACTTGCAGCATTTGTCACAGCAGTTTACACAAGGGGAATGACAGTGGATGAAATCGTCTTTATGGTAAGAAGCATGGTCGAGAGTGGAGAAAAACTGGAAATCGAGCGTCGGCCGATTCTCGATGTTCATAGCATTGGCGGCGTACCTGGAAACAAATATGCTCTTCTGACAGTTCCAATAGTATCCGCTGCAGGGCTTACTGTTCCGAAAACGAGCAGGAGGGCGATAACCAGCGCAGCCGGTACGGCCGATGTCATGGAAGTTTTAGCTCCAGTTTCCCTAGAGCTTGAGGAAATAAAGGCAATAGTCGAAAAAATCGGAGCAGTCTTAGTTTGGGGTGGAGCGCTCAGGTTGGCACCTGCCGACGACATAATCATCAGGGCGGAAAGAGTACTCGCGATCGATCCTACACCACAGCTGTTGGCTAGTGTAATGGCAAAAAAACTAGCAGTTGGAGCCGAGAAAATAGTGATAGACACCCCAACTGGTTCTGGTGCCAAAGTGGAAACGATAGAAGAGGCTCGCAGACTTGCTCATGATTTCATCGAATTGGCTCGTAGGCTTGGAGTTCAGCTTGAAGCCGCGATAACATATGGAGGGCAACCGATCGGTTATGCGGTCGGTCCAGCATTGGAGGCTAGAGAAGCACTTGAGACGTTGATGGGAATGAACGGTCCAGGGAGTCTCATAGAGAAAGCTACAGGACTTGCGGGTCTAATGTTGGAACTCGGTGGTATTACGCCAATAGGATTTGGAAAACAGATGGCTCTTGAAATTCTAAAATCTGGTAAGGCTTATGAGCAGATGAAAAGGATAATCGAGGCGCAGGGAGGAGATCCAAACGTCAAAATTGATGATATACCGGTTGGAGACAAGGTTGAAGTTTTGCGGGCTCCGGTATCCGGTTATATAAAGCAAATAGACAACCACAGGATAAATGAGATAGCGAGGGCGGCTGGGGCTCCGGAGCACAAGGGTGCAGGGATAAAACTTCTGATGAAGGAAGGCAGGAAGGTTGAGAAGGGAGATCCAATTCTAGAAATTTATGCCGAACATGAAAGCAAACTAGACGAAGCGCTAGATCTTGCCAGAACCCATCCACCAGTAAGAATAGAGGGAATGTTGATAGAGAGAATCTCACATTCGCCAAGATGGGAATAGGTCATTTGAGCGTAAGCGTAAAATTTAAATTCAGTGATTTTAATTTTCTACAAATGAGGGTTGACCATGAGCGCGGTACTAGGAGGAAGACCGGTGTTGGTGCTGTCTGAAGGGACAACGAGGGTACTTGGAAGAGATGCACAGCGAATGAATATTCTGGCAGCCCGGGTTATTGCTGAAGCAGTGAGGACTACGCTGGGGCCGAAGGGGATGGATAAGATGCTTGTGGATACGCTAGGAGATATCGTTGTAACCAATGACGGTGTGACAATTTTAAAGGAGATGGAAGTCGAGCATCCAGCTGCGAAGATGATGGTTGAGGTAGCTAAAACACAGGATGATCTGGTTGGAGACGGTACGACTACTGCTGTTGTGATTGCTGGGGAGCTCCTGAAGGAAGCTGAAAAACTTCTCGATCAGGCTATTCACCCGACGATAATTGCCACAGGTTTCAGAATGGCAGCGGAGAAAGCGCAGGAAGTTTTGAACACTATCGCCGTGCCCGTGAGCATAGAAGATGAGAAGATGTTGAAGAGAATTGCCACGACCGCGATGACTGGGAAGAAGGCGGAGAGTGGAAGAGAAGTCCTTGCCGATCTTGTTGTTAAAGCCGTGAGACAAATTGCCGATAAAACAGACGGTGGTTATAAGGTTGATATAGATTACATTGGGGTGGAAAAGAAAGCCGGTGGAAGTATATCAGATTCTGAGCTTGTTCACGGAGTTATTCTTGATAAGGAAAGGGTACATCCGGGAATGCCGAAGAGAGTTAAAAACGCAAAGATCGCGCTCATCGATGCTCCACTCGAGATAAAAAAGACAGAAACAGATGCGGAAATTAGAATAACAACTCCGGAGCAACTCAGGGCGTTCATAGAGGAAGAAGAGATGATTTTGAAGCAAATGGTTGACAAAATAATCTCGGTTGGGGCGAATGTTGTGATATGCCAGAAGGGAATAGATGATATTGCGCAGCATTATCTAGCAAAGGCAGGGATATACGCAGTGAGGAGAGCGAAGAAATCCGACATGGAGAAGCTGGCGAGAGCAACTGGCGGCAGGATAGTCACGAACATTGATGATCTCACACCCGAGGATCTCGGTTCGGCAGGTCTAGTTGAAGAAGTTAAAATCGGGGAGGATAAGATGACCTTCGTAAGGGATTGTAAGAACCCGAGAGCGATGGGAATTTTGATTAGAGGAGGAAGCGAGCATGTTGTAGATGAAGTTGAGAGGGCTGTACATGATGCTATTTGTGTGGTTGCCGCAGCCATTGAGGATGGAAAAATTGTCTACGGAGGTGGAGCGCCGGAGATGGAGGTTGCTAAGCATCTGAGAGATTACTCTCAGAAGGTTGGAGGAAAGGAGGCTCTTGCGATCGGCGCATTTGCCGACGCTCTGGAGATAATTCCCAAGACTCTGGCTGAGAATGCGGGTCTTGATGCAATTGACATAATTGTAGAGCTCAGAGCGAAGCACGAGAAGCCGGAAGGCATATGGACCGGTGTTGATGTTTACGGAGGAAAGGTGGCGGACATGAAGGAACTTGGGGTAGTCGAACCCCTTAGAACGAAGATTCAGGCGATAAAGTCGGCTGCTGAAGCCGCTACAATGATTTTGCGGATAGACGATGTTATCGCCGCAGCGAAGAAAGAAATCTCGCCGCCTAAGGGTGAGGGTGAAGAAGAAACAGAAACAACGAGCGAGGAGGACTGAAATTAATTGAATTTAGTCCCCCGTTATGTTTTCTTCACCCGTGGAGTTGGGCATGATCCTGAGATGCTCAGGTCATTTGAAAATGCTCTTGAGAATGCGGGAATAGCGAGGTTCAATTTAGTTCCGGTTTCAAGTATAGTTCCACCAGGTTGTAAGGTTATTTCAAAGGAGAAAGGTTTGAGCATGTTACAGGATGGACAAATTGTTTTTGTTATTCTTTCCAAGTGTAGTAGCAACGAGAGGAGGAGACTTCTTTCTGCGAGCATTGGTTGTGCCTTGCCCGCAGATAGAAATATGTACGGCTACATAAGTGAGCACCATGCTTATGGACAGACTGCGGAAGAAGCAGGCGAGTATGCGGAAAATCTTGCCGCTTCGATGCTTGCCAGCACTCTTGGTCTGCCGTTCGACGCCGATAAAAGTTGGGACGAACGCAAACAGATATGGAAGATTTCCGGAAAGATAGTTAGAACTACCAATATCACGCAGACAGCATTTGTTAAAGAGGGAATGTGGACGACCGTGGTTGCAGCCGCGGTTTTCGTTCTATAGGGTCTCAACTGCTTGATTGGCGCAAGATTTATAGACTTTTCATCACGAGTAGCAAAGAGGGGAATGGGAGAAGGAAAAGGTTATGGAAAGGTAATACTTTTTAACGAGCATTTTGTAGTTTACGGCATACCCTGTATCGTTTCATCAATCGACAGATATACGACATGTAGGGTAGAAAGAACCCATGGCTCCGGCTGGATTGTTGAGGATCTCAGACCTTCCACGCCAGGTTATAAAGAGGATAAGCTCGAGCAGCAGAAGGACTCGATAAACAGGATTCTTGCAGCGATGAACATCGAGCCGAGAGATTTTTGTCTGAAAATAACATTTGGTGGGAATCTGGTTGCGGCGAGCGGGATAGGAGCCAGTGCGGCCTCATGTGTAGCACTCGCTCGGGCGCTATCCGACGAGTTCAATCTGAATCTCAATGATGATCGGATAAACGAGATAGCTTACGAAGGTGAAAAGGCATATCATGGATCACCCTCCGGTGTCGACAACGCCGCAGCAACATATGGTGGGGTTCTCTGGTTCATAAGGGGAAATCCACCGACGATTGAACGATTAAGACTTGCTGGAAGTGTGGAAATTTTGATGGCAGACACCGGAATTGTGGCGGACACTTCAAAGGTTGTGGCAAGTGTCAGGGAAAGGATGAACAGGGAGAAAGAGAAGTTCGATAAAATCTTTGCTCAAGCAAGAGAACTCGCATATGAGGCAAGGGAAGCTTTGCTCTCGATGGATCTGAAGAAAGTTGGAGAACTGATGATTGAGAATCATAGGCTTCTGCAGGAAATTGGGGTTTCCAGCCGGGATCTCGACAGACTCGTCGAAATCGCGTTGGACGCGGGGGCTCTTGGAGCGAAGATGACCGGCGGAGGATGGGGGGGAAATATAGTTGCCCTCGTGCCTGGTGAAGATTTACAGGAAAAGGTTGCTCAGGCGATCGAGAAAGAAGGTTACAAAGTTCTCAAAACGAAGATATGGTGAGAGTTATGAATTTTCGCGAGTTTTTGAAGATTCTCGATGAGAGGGGCCTTCTCGTAAAAATAAAGAAACCTGTCGATGTGCGGTTGGAGACTTCCACGTTGATGAAAATGCTGGATGGGCGCCCGCTTCTCTTCGAAAATGTGAAAGGTTATGAGATGAGAATCGCAGCGAACGTTTTCTCAACCAGAGAGCTTGTGGCGGTAGGTCTTGGTGTGAAGAGAGAAGATCTGATTACGGTTGTTAGTCGCGCGATTGATAATCCGCGACCGGTTACATCGGAGCCCTTCAAAGGTTATGAAGAAATTCCAGCGGATCTCTCAAAAATTCCGATTCTTTTTCATTATCCGTTTGATGGTGGACCATACATAAGTGCTGGCATAGTTGTGGCCAGACATCCGGAACTCGGCGTCAACATGTCATACCACAGGATGATGGTTATTGACAAGGACAAAGTTGTGATGAGAATTCTTCCTAGAGACTTCAACGAGTTTCTGAAGAGGGGAGTTAAGGAATTTGTGATATGCATTGGAAACCAACCGGCGGTTGCTCTCGCAGCAGCGATTTCTGTAGAGCTCGGGAAGAGCGAGTTGGACATAGCAAATGCTCTGGCACCCGTCAGAGTTTTCGAGCTGAATGGCCATCTTGTGCCCGAGGCCGAGATTGTGATGATCGCGGAGATGACGGAGGAAGAGCATGACGAGGGACCTTTCCTAGATCTCACGGAAACTCCAGACATTGTAAGAAAGCAGAGAGTTGCGCGCATAAAGAAAATCTTTCTGAAAAAAGGAGAGAGCGTTTATCACGCCCTACTTCCAGGAGGTCTTGAGCACAAGGTGTTGATGGGAATGCCAAGGGAACCGACGATATTTAGAGAGGTTAACAAAGTCTGTGAGTGTAAGGATGTTCTAATAACCCCTGGCGGATGTTCTTGGCTTCATGCTGTCGTAAGCATAAAGAAGAAAGCACCAGATGACGGGAAGAAGGCGATCGAAGCAGCCTTCCGTGGCCATAAATCTCTGAAACATGTTTGGGTCGTGGATGATGATATCGATATCCACGATCCGCATCAGGTTGAATGGGCGATGGCAACACGTTTTCAGGGCGACAGGGATATCGTGATGAAAAAGGAAAAGGGGTCTTCGCTGGACCCATCGGCTGATCCGCATACGTATATGACAACGAAGGTTGGATTTGACCTGACGATTCCTTGGGATAAGGATCCCAAAAGTTTCCAAAAGCCACCACTACCGATCAAACTAGATCCGAAAGATTATCTATGAATTTAGCCCTTCCAGAGGCCGATGGCGAGGCCGATTATAAAAGATATCGAAGTGTAGGGGAGGAGATTCTTCAACGTTTCGGTCTGACTAGAAATTTTTGGTAGATATTTCGTGGCTTTTTCGTAAAGACTTTCTACGGAAAGTGAGATGTAGCCGGTGAAAGCAAGAATAGCGATCAGTGCGATGACGAGAAGCAGAACGCTGATTGTACGTTTTATTATCGCGCCGATGAGAAGTCCGATAACAAAAGGTATCACGACGGGAATTAACCAAGCGATTTCTGGGGGAACCGACATCGTAATGAATCATTTTTTCGTGTTTTTATATTTTCCGTGTGCGAAGGTTAGGTGTCTCCGTTTCGACGAATTTTTTAGGTAATTGGAGGATATTGTTTTGAATGTATTTAACGAAGGAACAGGAGCGCATTCTTGAGGGCGAAGAGGGCGAAATTCCGCGGAGAATGATGAGACTTCTGGTTAGGTTAGGTGAGGTTTATGGTGCGGACAGGCTGATTCCAATCACCTCCGTTCAGATCGCTGGAGTCTCTTACAAATCGATAGGAGATCCGGGTCTCGAGTTTTTGGAGAGCATAGCTGGAACCGGCGTCAAGGTGAGAGTTCCATCCACTCTGAATCCGCCAGGAATGGATCTCTTAGACTGGAGAGAGCTCGGATTTCCTGAAGACTTTGCCGAAAAACAGCTCAGGATAATCGAAGCCTTCAGGCGAATGGGGGTGATGATGACGGCGACCTGTACGCCGTATTTAGTTGGCAACCTGCCAAGGTTTGGAGAACACATCGCCTGGTCGGAGTCTTCAGCCGTTTCATTTGCAAACTCGGTTCTTGGTGCTAGAACTAATAGAGAAGGTGGACCTTCGGCTCTTGCGGCTGCGATATGTGGTGTTACTCCAAACTACGGTTTACATTTGGATGAGAATCGGCATCCGACATTGGCTGTTGATGTGAAGGTAAATCTCGAAGACATAGCGGATTTTGGGGCGCTTGGATACTATGTCGGTAAAATCGTGAAGGATGGAATTCCCTACTTTCGCGGCATCCGGCAAGCAAATGTTGATGAGTTGAAAGCTCTTGGGGCAGCCATGGCGGCATCCGGCGCGGTTGCGCTCTATCATATAGAGGGAATAACCCCAGAAGCCGATCGTGTGAAGAAGGATGGTCTAGAAAAAATAGAAGTTGGAGAACAGGAACTCCGGAAGGCCTATGAGGCTTTAAATAGCGGAGATTCGCCAGATATCGTCATTCTAGGATGCCCGCATGCCTCTCTGATGGAAATAGCGAGAGTTGCGGAGATGTTAAAAGGCAGGAAGCTTCGAAAATCTCTCTGGATATGCACGTCCAGAGCCACAAAGGACATGGCAACGAGAATGGGTTATACGGAGATCATCGAAAGGGCTGGAGGAAAGGTAGTTGCTGATACTTGTGCGGTTGTTGCCCCCATCGAGCGTATGGGATTCCAGACGACGGCTGTGAATTCTGGCAAGGCGGCAAACTATCTGCCAGGCTTCTGCAAACAAAAAGTTATCTTCAGAAAAACCGACGAGCTTGTTGAGATGATTTCAGGGTGATAATGTCATGATACTACGTGGAAGATGTGTGAATCCTGGAAAAGCAGAAGGCGAAGCTCTTGTTTCTCGCGAGCCGCTCAGCTTTTACGGAGGAGTTGATCCGAAGACAGGGATAGTTATAGAAAAGGGGCACGAGCTGGAAGGAAAATGTGTGAAGGGAAAAATTCTCGTTTTTCCGAACGGAAAGGGCTCTACAGTCGGATCTTATGTGATATACGCATTGAAGTCAAATGGCGTTGCTCCCGCCGCCATTCTGAATAAGGAAACGGAAACGATCGTTGCTACTGGAGTTATACTGGCGGACATCCCCTGCGTAGACAGGATAGATGTGAGTATGATAAAAACCGGGGACAAAGTCGTTGTAGACGCGGACAAAGGTCTCGTCATGGTTGGTGAGGAACATGGCGGTGAGAAGACCTGAGGATGTTCTGAAGGGGAGGAAGCATCTTTTGGAGGAGGCAGCTAAAGATCTTGGGGCTGATCAGCTCGAGAGGGTTCGCCAGCTTCTCGAGAGATGGGATGAGAAGGCAAGGCTTGAGCTCTTTGTCATGCTCGGTGAGGAAAGGGCTAAAAAACTTTTGAGGGATTTGGGAATTCTGTAAGTTTTAGGCTGAGCACTTTTTGGTGCATTGCTTCTAATATCGCTTCTCTCCTTCTCTGCTCTGTTTGTAATTCTGTCCTCGGTGAGAACGGTTTCCGCATCTCCGGACCTACATGCTCCGATATACATAGTTGGGAATGAAAACTTCACGCCTACAAACGGCGTTCGCGGGGGTTCTGGAACCGAGACAGATCCTTACATAATCGAGAACTGGGAAATCAATGCTTCCACGGCAGGCGGGATCTACATTAAAAACACCGCCGCGTATTTCGTGATCAGAAATGTGTTGGTTGAGAATGGAGGGCATTCAGTTTCTGTTACAAACATTACCCCTAACATCTGCAACGATAACTTGGGTTACCGATGATGACTCAACAACCGCTGTCGAATACGGACCAACAACGGCATACGGATACACGGCTACGGATGGTATGACAACCAACCATCGGGTAAAGCTCTCCAACCTTTCACCTGGAACAATCTACCACTTCCGCGTCCTTTCAACCGACAGCGAAAACAACCTTGAGATATCAAGGGACTTCACCTTCATGACGGCCGCGCCTCAACCAGAGGCCAAGCCAAGGACGGAGATTCTGATAGCTGTGATCGTCGTCATCAAAATGATCATCCTAATCCTTCTCAAGTACAGAAAAAGGTAATCATTCGCAAAGAGATTTATTTATTGCACCATGATACTCTCTACGGAGGGCCCGTGGTCTAGTGGTTATGACGGCAGTCTCACACACTGCAGGTCGTGGGTTCGAATCCCACCGGGCCCACCATTCTCCAAATTGTTTTTAATCGAATCGGATCACCGGGTATAGTACTTCGCGTTTTCGGTAAAGGTCGGGTTCGGGACATCTCCCGGGAAGACCTCAAGTTTGATTCTCTCATTGTCTATCATCTTTACAAGCAGTGTGTATTGAACTACGAACTCCTGTGACACGAACCACCTGTCAGGATAGAGCTCGGCCAGCCGCTCCACACCCTCCAGCGTTTCCATCAACTTGTATACAACTTCTCCGGAGTTGACGTCTATTTCTCTGAAGTCTGGACCGTTCCCCTTCACTCGGAAAAGTCCACCATATGGCGGAAGAGCCTCCGCGCTCAAACTCACCGCGAGATATCTGGGGTCGAGAAGATCATAGACAAAGGCAACAAATTTCTTCCATCCGTCGTTATCGCAAGTGGTTAGTGTGTTTTCGAGGATCCAGTTACCGACTAGCTTTCCCGGTTCATCAAAGTCATGCTGTCCTCCTCTCGGTTCGATCTCCCTTAGCGTCAGGTTCAGCAGTCTCGACCTAAGGGGCTCCTTGAAATAATCAAGTGGGCACACGGCGGAAGCTATTTCTGGGCAGTACTTTTCAGGGTGAATGAAGTGTTTTACGGTTCTATCGTATGCCCCGAAGTCGAACCTCAGCCATGGTATCCCGATCGGATCTCCGGCTTTAACGGGGATGTAAACGGAGTTAGACCCATAATGCAGTTCTCCTACATTCTCCAGGATATTGGAAGAGAGAATCCTTATGTGGTAGAATTTACTCCTGAAAGTGTTCGTGTGGGATATCTCCACGGAATAATCGTCTTGTGCGCTCATGCATATCCTTGTGATTACCCCACCTGTAGGGGCAACTACTTGACAGGGACTGCGGATGGTCCAATAAGTGTGCTCTGTAGGAATGGGATGTGCTCCCGGAATATCTTTTCTGTAGAAAATATGTCCTAGGGGAGTTATGTCTTCCAGCAGATTTTCATCTACGGGACACACCTCGTAGACAACTGATCCTTCTCCGAGTTCAGGGTAATTTCCCCACCACCACTCCCAATGGTCAAAAATGTTTCTATTGTTTTCTTTTCCAGTTTCTTCAAAGATCTTGTTTAGCAGGGACGAAATTCCAGCCCCGGCAATAATTATAAAAAAAGCCAGAATGACTGCGAGTTTCAGTTTTTTATGCCCCATGACTCCCAGAAAATAATTAACATTCAGGATTTATTAATTCTATAAAAACTCGTGTAGAATTGCTTTTATCCCGCCTGAAAAAAATTTATCTCGATGGAAGACTTGTTGCGGAAGAGAATAACATCTGTGATTAAAAAACTATACGAGCGTGGTCTGATTTCCGCCAGAAGCGGAAACGTGAGTTGCAGGCTCAATGCCAGCACGATGTTGATAACACCCTCCGGAACCGTTGAGGACAAAATGAAACCATCAGGAATCGTGAAAATGGGACTTGACGGGAGAGTCCTCCAAGGAAGAATCCCATCCATAGAATGGATGATGCACGCGGAGGTTTATAGAAGAAACAAGCAGGTTGGAGCGATAATTCATTCTCATCCGCCGATTACGATTGGTCTTTCCTTGTCTGGAGAATTCAAAGTTGTTACCGAGGAATGTAAAATGCTCGTAGGTTATGATATTCCAATGGTTCGCGCTCCCCCGGGCTCTGAGGAACTCGCAAGGGCTGTTGCTTCAGAATCCTCGAAGAAAGTCGTAATACTTCTAGGTCACGGGTTGGTTGCGTTTGGCAGAGATCTCGAGGAGGCCGAAATTTTAACAGAGGCTGTGGAGGAAAACGCAAAGGTTGTTCTGGTTTATATCGTTTCCAGGATCAATCCTGACGGATCCTCGTAAGAGAGAACATTCTTTCTATCGCTCTTCTAGCTCTCTCAGCAGTTTTTTCCGGGACTTTTATCTCATATTTTTCATCTCTTAGACTTATGTAGAGTTTTTCTAACGTATGCTTTTTCATCTGTTGACAGATTGCATCGGGGCAGGCAGGGATGAACTTCTTATCTGGATTCTCCTTTTTCAGTCGATGGAGAAGCCCGATTTCTGTTGCTATGATAAAGGTTCTCGCGTTAGATTCGCGAGCTCTCTTTATCATCTGGCTCGTGCTGCAAACATGTGTGGCTATTTGCTGGATTTCTGGGTCGCACTCTGGATGGGCCAAAATTTCTGCATCCGGATATTTTTGTTTTAGAAGAAGGATGTCTTCAACTTTGAACATTCTGTGGACATAACAGTATCCATCATATGGAACCGGGATAACTGTTTTCTTGGTTTTCTGTTGGGTGAACCAGGCGAGATTTCTGTCTGGACCAAACAGAACGACATCTTCATCGAGCGAGTTAATGACTGAGGGAGCGTTGGCCGATGTACAGATCACATCAGCTTCCGCTTTAGCTTCTGCTGTCGTGTTTACGTAAAGCACAACTGGAACTCCGGGGTGCTCCTTCTTTTTTTCGAGTAAAACGCGTAGGGGAAGTTGTGCGGCGAGAGGACATGAGGCCTCCACATCTGGGATAAGGACTTTTTTTTCTGGATTGAGAATAGATGCAGTTTCGGCCATGAAGTCCACACCACAGAAAACAACTAGATTTTTATCGATCTTCGTGCACGCAAGTGCGAGTTCTAGCGAATCTCCAACGAAGTCCGCCAAATCTTGGATTTCCGGGATCTGATAATTGTGTGCTAAAATGACAGCTTTTTTCTTTTCCTTGAGTTCTACGATTTTTTCAACGATTTCATCTACTTTCCTCATCATGTTCACCAAGTCCCGAACATGAAATCTTGATACTCGACATATCTTTTGTAAAGGCGGGATCTCCTCCTTTTAACGTAAATTCCGGCGAGAACTCCGACGACTATTCCAATTAGATGGGCAAGGTTCGCGACCGAACTTTGCGGAAGAGTAAGAGCCATGAGGGCCGAGAGAATTCCAAAGCCCGTGATGAACATCCAGAGGCGCATCGGAATGAAGAAAAAAAGGAGGACCGGGAGTCTAGGCATGATAACCGCTAGGGTTCCGAGTAGTCCAAGAATCGCTCCGCTGGCCCCGAGGACGATGACGTCTGGAGGGCTAACTGAAAGCTGAGCGAGTGCGGCAATTACGCCTGAGAGGAAAAAGATAGCGAGAAAGTTTGCCTTTCCTATTTTCATCTCTAGCATCGGGGAGAAGGAAATGAAGACGATAATGTTCACAAGCAGGTGGAGAATCCCCCCGTGTGCGAATATCGATGTGATGAGAGTCCACGGTCTCTCAGCCAGAGTTCTTCTTGATGGGCACAAATAGTAAAGAAAAGAATTCCTGTCTCCAGAAATAAAGTAGTTTTCGCCAAGACTGACTTCTGCAACGATCTGAAGGATGAAAACTCCAATTATTGCTGCGGTCAAGATATAAGTGGCAATGGGTCTTTCCAATCTGCGGAAGACGAAGCGCACAGTTGATGGCTCGTATTCGACGTATCCAAATTCTATGCTCATCTATGAAAATGCAGATATCATTGGATTTAAATCACACTCCTCGAAAAACTTAAAGTCATGTGACGAAAAAAGAGAGAATAGGGGCCGGTAGCTCAGCCTGGTATGAGCACTCGCTTGGCATGCGAGGGGTCGCGGGTTCAAATCCCGCCCGGTCCACCAATTCTATTTTTTGTTGAATAAGAGGTGTTTAAATACCCCTAAAGGGATTGGTTTTGGTGCAAACGTGGATGAAAGTGGTAGTAATGTGCTGAGCACCTTTTTTGGTACATTGCTTTTAATATCGCTTCTCGCCTTCTCTGTTTCGTTTGTGTTTCTGTTTTCTGCGAGAACGGTTTCCGCATCGCCTGACTCTCACGCTCCGATATACATAGTTGGGAATGAAAACTTCACGCCTGCAAACGGTGTTCGCTCGGGTTCTGGAACCGAAACAGATCCTTACATAATCGAGAACTGGGAAATCGATGCTTCCACGGGACACGGGATCCACATTAAAAACACCACTGCATATTTCGTAATCAGAAATGTGTTGGTTGAGAACGGGAGCGGTGCTTACTATGGGATTTATCTAGAAAACGTGGTTAACGGCAGGCTCAGTAATAACATCGTGGGGAACAACGAGTGCGGTATTTATCTATACTCCTCAGACAATAACACTCTCTCGGGGAACGTCGTTGAGAACAACGAGACCGGTATTTACCTTGACAATTCCAACAGCAACTTTCTCTTCGGCAACATCTTGGCGAACAACGGCACCGGCATCTTGCTCATTTATTCAGAAAATAATACTCTATCGGGAAACAATTTGGAGAACAACGAGTACTACGGTGTTGATCTATACTACTCCGACAACAACACAATCTCCGGGAACAACATAGAAAGGTCATGGGACACGGGAATATGCATTGATGAGTCATCCGAAAACAACTATTTGAGCAACAATCAGATTAGACAATCTGATTATGGTTTTTATTTTTACTACTCCGGGAACAACTTTTTAGAAAATAATCTGGTTGAAAACTCTTCATACTCGGCGATATGGATAGATCACTCCGAAAATATAAAAATGCGGAAAAATGTGATGAAATTAGGACCCAGCCTCGTTATACAGGGCGGGTACCTCTTCCATTTCCTTCACGATATCGACAACTCAAATCTCGCGAACGGAAAGCCAATCCTCTATTTGACAGGGAAGGAGAACAACCTCGTGATCAACCAGGACAACAAAGTGGGATGGCTCGGTCTGGTGAACTCCGAGAACATGCGGGTTGAAAACATTGTCGTTGAGTCCATTCTGCTAGCTTTTACGTCAAAAAGCAAAATCGAGAACGTAATGGTTGAAAATGGATACTATGCAATCGAACTTTTCAAATCTTCCAACAATAGAATTCTGAGATCTTACATTGCTAGGGGTTTATATGGCATCTATTTACAAAACTCTCCCAACAATTTGATCTCTAGCTGCGAACTGGAAAGATCTTACTATAGTGTATGTGTCACTTATTCCGATAACATCGAAATCTCAAACAACATCGTGAGAATTGCGAGCCTTGGCATATATCTCTATCAGTGCGACAATATGGTTATCGCGGGAAACACGATTCGAGACATCGAAAATTTTGCGGGAGTTGAGAGCTTTAAACTCACTAATAGCAGGATTTCAAATAACAGCTTTATCAACGTTTCTGCTCAGTATGTGATTGTCAGTTACGGCTATTCTGAAAATATTTCTATTACCGGAAATATTATCGGAGGAGGAGGCAATTATTATGGGATATACACCGAACATTGGAATGAAGCGTTTATCTGTGGGAATACTATCGAGAACAACGTGGTCGCGGGCATATATCTCCATAGCCCTGAAAATTGCACAATTGAGAACAATATCTTAAGAAACAACCCAACTGGTATTTCTCTCTCCTACAATGCGAAAAGCAACAAAATTTCTGGGAACTGGCTGGAAAACAACAATAACTCCTCTCTCAGTATAACGAGTTATTCGGATAACAACAGGATAGTAAATAACACGATTAAGAAAAGTTCAGAGATGCGCATTAATTGGTCTAATTTCATCACGGTGGAAAATAATACAGTAGAAGACAGTTCCGGCTTCGCGTATTTATACTCATCCGACAACAATCTCATCTCAAACAATAAAATAACGAATGTTATTAGCGGGATAACCATGAGCACTTCTTGCGAGTACAATAGAATAGAAAACAACTTTATTACTAAAGTAGCTACTAGCGGGGTCTTGCTAATGAGCACTAATTGTCAGTGGAACAAGATCTCTGGAAATAAGATTGAAAATTCCAATTGGGGCATAGAGGTAAGTTATAAAAATAACGAAATCTTTTCGAACGTGGTGAAGTTTTCAAGTAAAGGAATTTATGTCTATGGACAGTCGGATAATACCACAATCTTCGGAAACATTTTGGAGAATAATGAGGAGGGCATCCGCGTATCTAACTCAAAGGCAGAAATCACGGGGAACGATTTAAAGGGAAACACTTATGGAATTTACCTAGCGACAAAAACAACCACTGTCTTGCATAATACGATAGTGGATGGCAATTATGGAATTTATTCATACTACTCCGAAAACATTCTGATCGAAAACAACGTAATAGAGAGAAATTTGCTCGCAGGCATCTATTTTGATAGTTCAAAGAGCAATTTGATCGAAAACACCAAGATAGAAGGAAACGTTCAGTACGGCATATATCTTTTCTACTCGGATAACAACAGAATTCTAAACAACGATATCTTGAGCAGTTATCAAGGAATGTATCTATATCAGTCTAAGGACGCTGTGATCTCCGGTAACAGAGTGGAAAATAATGAGCAGGGAATATATCTTATGTACTCGAGTAAGGACAACATTCTAAACAATACTATACGTAGCAATAAATTTGGCGTTCTAATCGTCTGGGCTTCGTTAAATAATATAGTTGAGAACAACGAGGTCGATAGCAACCGGACCGGTGTGTATCTGTTTGGATCAAAATCTAACATCCTCCGCAGCAACAAAATCCTGTGGAGCACGGACACCGGGATAGGCGTTTACAATAATGCGGAGCTTAACAGGCTGGAAAACAATACCTGCGAGAACAACGCATTTGGGATTCGCTTGGACACGGCGAAAAAAACCATTTTGAGAGGCAACAAACTCGAGAATAACGTTTGGTATGGGTTGTTCGTCAGCGGCTACCAGATGGACTACTACGACCACGATATCGACAACTCGAACGAACTCAACGGAAAACCGATTCTCTATCTGGTGGGAGAAAACAACATAGTGATTAACCAAGACAACGATCCGGGCTTTCTAGGTCTCGTAGGTCTGGAGAATGTGAGGGCGGAAAATCTACAACCGGAATCTATTCTTCTCGTATTTACCGAAAACGTTTTGCTTAGAAATCATGCCGCACGCAGTCTCATTATGTGTTTTTCTGAAAACTGTAGACTAGAAAATAGCATCTCCGAGAACGGCATGTTTGGCATTTTAATTTGGTGGTCTAGAAATCTAACACTCCGAGCGAACCAAGCAAGAAACTGTCTCTATAATTTTGGCGTCGAAGGATGGGAGCTTCCTCATTACCTACATGATATTGATAACTCGAACTCGGTAAACGGGAAACCGGTCATCTATCTGATAAACGAAAACAACATCACGATTGAGCAGGGCGATCAGCCGGGTTACTTGGGCCTCATTAATCTGAGCAGCGCGAAGGTTAAAGATGTCAAATTTGAGAAAAACTGTCAGGGAATTCTGCTTTTCAGCGTAGAGAACATAGAAATCGAGAATGTCGATCTCAAAGCCAACTGGTTAGGTCTGGAGGCCAGCTTTTTGAAAGGTGGCGAGGTTAGCAACAACAGGATCGAAAATAACCTTGAAGGTTGCGTAATCCGGGATTCGAATAGCAATCTTTTCCATTCGAACATAGTGAGGAATAACCAAGAAGATGGTTTTTTGGTGAAAACTTCGGAAAACATTGTTTTCAGCGGAAACTTCGTTGAGAACAGCAATTATGGTATTAATGCATCCGAAACGGACAACATTATCATCACCGGGAACACAATAGAGCACACCTCAGAGTTTGGAATATACCTCGATATGATTTTAGGTGGCAGCGTGACTTTCAACAATTTGCGGAACAATCAAACCGGAATTAGAGTTGACAGCGGCAGTCGATTGGTTATTTCCTACAACGTTATTGAGAACAGCTCGGATCGAGATATCATATTTAATGGAGAAAATTCTGTTTTCGAGGCAAACGTCTACACAACAGCAGACGGCATTCCTCACATACATTCAGTTTCTGTTACGAACATCACGCAGACATCTGCAACGATAACTTGGGTTACTGATGAGGACTCAACAACCGTTGTAGAATACGGACCAACAACGGCATACGGATACACCGCCACCGATGGTGTGACGAAAAACCATCAGGTGAACCTCTCCAACCTTTCACCTGGAACAATCTACCACTTCCGCGTCCTTTCAACCGACAGTGAAAACAACCTTGAGATATCAAGGGACTTCACCTTCATGACGGCTTCACCTCCACCTCCACCGCCCCCACCGCCTCCTCCACCTGCCCAGATCTCAACATCCATAACGATCGAGCCATTTGCCTTCTCCATTGTCTCAGGAGGTTCTAGAGAGATAACAGCCATTCTGAGGGATAACGGAGGGAACCCGCTTTCCGGAAAGACGATATCGTGGAGCACAACCGCTGGAACAATAACCCAGACGAGCGTGACAGACAACCTTGGGAGGGCAATCGCAACCTTCACGGCTCCTGTTGTCACGCGAGTGGAAAATGTGACTATCACGGCAACATTTGCTGGTGATGCAAGCTATTTGGGGAGTCAGGCAAACGCCCTATGTACGGTTTCTCCAACTCCTCTCATCCCAACAACCTTGAGAATTTCACCGCCAAGTTTCACAGTCAGAGTTGGTGGAAGGACAACACTGACCGCAATCCTCTTGGATAACGCTGGAAATCCGCTCCAAGGGAAGCAGATAGTTTGGAGCACAAATTCCGGTTCGATTGAACCGATGAGCGGTCTCACGGACAACTACGGGAGAATGGAGGTGACGTTTTTCGCACCGTCGGTCAGCGGATCTGTTGAAATCGGAGCTATGTTCGCAGGAGATTCCACACATACTGGAAGCCAAGCTGCATGTGAGGGAACCGTTTCCCCTCTTCAGGCCAGGATAGACATAACTCCTGATGTCATCTACAGAGGTTCCCTGCCACGCTGGATCTTCTGCTACATAGAGATCCCGGAGGAGAATGTGGAAGAGATAGATGTTGGCAGCGTTAGGCTTCAGCAAATTCCTGTTGATCCTAGCGCTCCGACGTCAGTCGGAGATCATGACGGGAACGGAATCCCAGACATTCTTCTAGGATTCAGCTCCCAGGCTCTTGCGCTTCCAGATTCCCCGGGCATTCTGCAACTTTCCGTCATCGGATTCGTTAAAGGACTGGAGTTCAAAGGCACAACCGCTGTCCTTTACACAACCATTTCAGAAAACTTGAAGCCGATGATTTTTATTTTAGAAAACCTCCAGCCCGGCTCCTGGCCGGTTTTCTTGGAAAACATCTCTCTAAACCGGATTGACATCATCCTCGAGAACTATAGGGAAAGAGCCCAGCTCTTTGTTCTAGAACTTTTCAGTCCTCCGGAGGGAATTCCTTCGGCCCCAGGAATAGTCTACAGATATCTCTTGATAACCGTGGAGAACCTGGAGGAGGTAGAAAACGTTTCCCTGACTTTTGCCGTAAGCCGCTCTTGGATTTCCTCCTCAAACATCTCTGAAAATCTGATTTTCCTAAAGAGATTCGACGCATCTGAAAACATATGGGAAAACATACCGATCACGTTGGTCGGAGAAGATGAAAGCTACGTCTACTTCCGTGCAAACTTGCGAGGTTTCTCTCTTTTTGCTATCTCCGGTCTCCCCGCAGCTGCGCCTAAACCAGAGGCCAAGCCAAGGACTGAGATCCTGATAGCTGTGATCGTCGTCATTATCATAATCCTTCTTTTTATCCTAATCTCTCTTAGGAGAAGGCAGTGATGAGAATTCCATATTAACAGAGTTGATGGACGACTCGCAAAACAGTTTTTAACGTTGACTAAATGATGAACTTTGGAGAACTGTATGAAACGAAGGGAAATTATAAAAATCACATCTGAGTCCGGTGTGGAGATTTTGTGCGAAATCCGTTTTGACAAAAATCCGAAGACGGCTGAGGCTCTTATGAGGGCGATACCTTTCGAGACTCGAGCGGAGCTGTGGGGAAAAGAGGTCTATTTTGAGGTACCGTTTCGGATAGCTCTTGAAAATGCAGATGAAACGGTGAATCTGGGTGATGTGGCTTATTGGCCAGATGGTCCCTCTCTCTGTCTGTTCTTCGGACCAACTCCTTTAAGTCCTTCCTCAAAGGTCATCAAGCCCTATAGTCCTGTGAATGTGATAGGTAGAATTATTGGAGATCTGAGAATTCTTGAAAAAGTGAGAGAAGGCGAAAAGCTCGAAGTCGAAAGAGTTCCATAAATCATCATTTTTGCTCGGACACAGCCAGCCAGCTTTCCCAAAGATGGGGGACGGTGTCTAAGGACTTCATTTCCTCTGGGGTAATCCATCTTGCCTCCACATGCTCCCAGTCAATCTTCACCTCTCGATTTCTTACACGAAATCTAAAAGGATGAATTACCCAGATAATCCCGAGTTCCTCGTCCTTAAACTCGTATGGTTCTCCCTCCGCCATCAGTTCGAAATCCTGAATGCCGGTCTCTTCTCGTATTTCTTTTTCGGCAGCTTCTCTAGGGGTTTCTCCCTCTTCGATGTAGCCAGCCACGGCGCCCCATTTACCTTGGTAAGTTCCAACTTTTTCGCTTCTTTTAAGCAAGAGAATCTTGCCCTCGCACTCTACGAAGCATGTTACGACTCGTTTCCTGAGCATACAATAGAATTTGCAAAGA
The DNA here is from genome assembly GCA_038823825.1 of Candidatus Hadarchaeales archaeon. Taxonomy (NCBI): domain Archaea; kingdom Methanobacteriati; phylum Hadarchaeota (SeqCode); class Hadarchaeia (SeqCode); order Hadarchaeales (SeqCode); species Hadarchaeales archaeon (SeqCode). The sequence continues at coordinate 77,287 of JAWBCC010000003.1, forward strand.
GATTTATTTATCTCATTACGATATTCTCTACGGAGGGCCCGTGGTCTAGTGGTTATGACATCACCCTGACACGGTGAAGGTCGTGGGTTCGAATCCCACCGGGCCCACCATCGTCAAAATTTTCAAAAATTTTACTAGAAAAATTTATTAACTCTCTTTGTGAATAACTCAGGTTATTATGAGAACCACACCATACTTTGTGGAAAAGGTGAAAGCGATAGAAGTCAAAGGAAAGAGAATCTCCGAACTTCTTAAGGAGATGGGAGACACAGGTTTTCAAGGAAGAAAGCTCGCAGAAGTCGTTGATGTTTGGGAGGAGATGATAAAGCAAAAAGATCTCACGATAATAATGGGATTGACGGGCTCAATGAGCACAACCGGCATGTGGAAGATTATCTGTTGGTTAATCGAAAATCGATATATCGATATCTTGGTTTCCACCGGTGCAAATATTTCCGAGGACATACTTGATGCCATGGGTGCGGGCTATTGGAAGGGTTCTCACCTCGTTGATGACGAGGATCTGCTGCGTCACAAAATAGACAGATTCTACGATGTTTTTGCGGACGAGCTCGAATACCGGAAAATGGAGGAATTGATTGCAGAATTCATGAAGTCTATCGATGTGAACAAACTGTACACAACTAGGGAGTTCCTCTATAAATTTGGTAAATGGCTGGATGAGCGCGGAATTTATTGTATACTCTCTGCAGCATACAGACATAAGGTCCCAGTCTACTGTCCAGCCCTTGTCGATAGCGGATATGGAATAGCTTCCCTTTGTGCGGAGAATAATCTGATGATAGACATGATGGAGGATTTTCGAGAACTCGTTCATGCTCTTAAAGACAGCAAGACGGGCGTGATTTACATAGGAGGAGGGGTCCCGAAAGATTTCGTTCAGCTTGTTGCAGTGGGTAGGGAATACCTACACGGTTGGAAAAATGTTCATCCTCATGAGTACGCTATTCAGATTACTACGGATTCTCCACAGTGGGGAGGACTCAGCGGATGTACTCTAGAAGAAGCGGTTAGTTGGGGAAAGACCTCTCCAAAGGGAAAGAAGATCACATGTTATTGTGATGCCACAATTGCTCTTCCGTTTGTTTCACATGCTCTAGCGGAGAGAATAGGAAAGCCTAGAAAGGGCCCTGATTTTTCAGAGCTTTGCGAGAGAGAACTAAAAATTTATATCACCACAAAAAAATAATTCTTTGAGAAATATGGCCTGCAAGTCCGCGAAGAAGAAAAAGAAGGAAGAAAAGAAAGGAGTCTGCTAAAAGGGATTGCTCCGTCATCAAAAGCCTCTTTATATCTAAGCTTTTGGTCACTTTTGGGTCTCGAAAATACATTCCTCAGGAGATTTGTCTCTTCTTAGGCGCAAAAAAACAGGGGCTCTTAACTTGAGGTCATCAGTTACTTCTAGAAATCTCACCTCACAGACGAACTCTGGTCTAACCCATCGGACTTCGTAAGGTGGTTCCTCTTCAACTGGTTTTTCTGGAACTTCGATTTTTTTGAGTTCTGATGTGAGATATCTGATTGTTTCCTCATCAAATCCAGTTCCAACCTTCCCAAGGAAAATCAACTTTTCACGATCGTACGCTCCTATCGCAAGTGCTCCGAAGTAATCCTTCCGTTCTCCTTCCCCCGGCGTATAGCCCAAAATCACGCAGTCCATCGTCTTGAAAGTCTTGACCTTTATCCAATCCTCGCTTCTCTTCCCCTGCTGATAGGTGCTCTCGAGCTTCTTACCCATCACTCCCTCCAATCCCATCGCTTTTACGCTCTCCCACAGTCTTCTGCCATCCTCAGTATACATGCAGAGTCTCAGACGTTCGCTTTCTTTCACGATCTCTGAAAGTTTCTGCTTTCTTTCTCTGAGTGGTTTGTTTGTCATATCTTCTTCATTGGCAAGCAGAACGTCGAACGCGAAAATAACAGCCGGGTACATTTTGGAAAGTAGCTCTATTTTGAGTGGATGCTCCTGCTGTTCTCTAAGCTGCAAGAGTTGAAAATCTGGCTTGTTGTTTTTATCGAGCACAACGATCTCGCAGTCGAGAATGCAGGGGTCGGCGAGGATGTTTCTGTGAATGCCTGAAAGTTCAGGATATCTGTGTTCAATCCACTTCTTTCTTCTGTTCAGAATTTTTATCCTCTCACCTTTTTTGTAAACGATCGCTCTTGTTCCGTCGAGCTTAGGTTCCCAGATGTAGTGGGGTTTGCTGAGATCATTTTCGCTTCCCAGCCTTGCAAGCATCGGGCTTATGATGGGTGGCCAGTCTGAGTTCATACCTCGGTTACCTTCTTCTTTTCAGCGATTCGTAAACTCTCCTCTAGGGCTTTCATGAGATCCACGGTTGTCGGTGCTTCGGCCGGTTTCTCAAGTTTTATAGCAGCTCCTTCAGCCTTTCCTCTGATCAATTCGAGCAACGCTTCCCGGTATGCATCTTTAAGTTCCTCTGGTCTAAATTCTCCTTTCATCTGCTCTATCAGCTTTTTAGCAAGATCTCTTTCCCTATCCGAGGTTTCCGGAATTCTCTGGATTTCTGTCAGTTCATCTGTAGGAACGATTTCGTCGAAATAGTGAAGAAGGGTTAGATGAAGACAGTTCTGTCCGGGCCTTATCACAACCGGATATTCTTTATTCCGAAGGGTGAGCTTCCCGAGAGCAGCGGACCCTGTCTCTGCGAGAGCATGGAAAAGCAATCCATAAGCTCTCTCTCCACCCTCCTCGGGAGCGACGTAGTAATGCTCAGAGAAGTAAGTCACGTCTATGTCTCTAATTTCAATGAAATTCGAAATTTCAATGATTTTTGTGCTTTTAACTTTAATACCTTCCAATTCTTCTTCTGTTACTTCGATAAACTTATCTTTAGCAAGCTCGAATGCCTTTACGAGTTCTTCGTCTGCAAGTTCTTTCTGGCATTTTGTGCACCACTTCTTGTATTTTACCGGTGTTTTGCACTCCTTGTGAATTAGATGAAATGAGATAGACTTGTCTCTCGTTGCTTTGTAAAGCTTGACGGGTATGTTGACGAGACCGAAAGATATTGCTCCTCTCCAAATTGCTCTAGGCATATCCTTCCCCCAAAAGAAACCTTCCAACCATTAAATAAAAAACAATGCAAAAGCCAATATTTTTGATGCCGGAAACGACCGTGCTGCTTGACGAAATGTACATGGGGCTTAAGCCCTTCCTACAAGTCCTCGGCTGGAATGTTTTAACAGTTGACGATGTTGGTCTCAGAGGAGCTTCAGATGTTGAAGTTGTGGAGTTTGCATCAAAGCAAGGATATATATTGGTTTCTCAGGAGCCCAGAGTTGGGGAACTTGCGAGGCTTAAGAATGTTCCGTGTGTTGTCGTGGGTCTAGCGGACATCGCAAAGGTGATAGACGCTAGGTTGCGCGAGATAAAAAAATAGGATTTTATTGACGGGTTCCAGATAGAGATTGGAGCCCCGTGGGGTAGCGGTCAATCCTGCCGGACTCTGGATCCGGCGACGCCGGTTCGAATCCGGCCGGGGCTACCATCTGTCTGAGTAAGGGTTATATATTGCGGTTCATCATAAAAATGATAAAACGAAAAGGTGATCATCTGATGCACAAGATACTCCCGAAAGAGAATTTGAGAAATTTTTTTGAAAAGCTGAAAGAGCTTGGAGAGGTGCACGCTCCCGTTAGACGCGGAACTATCTTCGCTTTTTCCAAGATAGAGTCCGTTGAACAAATCGAGTTTTCTTACGTAAGAACGATGATACCACCAAAAAAATATTTCATTCAGACTTGTGAGGAGATCCTTAGGTTTACGCCGGATAAGGGTTATTCTCCGGTTACTACGGAAACTAAAAAAGTGGTTTTGTTTGGTGTTCATGCTTGCGATATTAATGCGATTAAAATTCTAGACAATGTGTTTTTGGAAGAGCCGGTCGATCTCTTTTATGAGGAGAGGAGAAAAAACACATTTATAGTTGGGATTTCATGCGAACCAGACGATTTTTGCTTCTGTAAATCTGTGGGTGCTGACTCTGTTCAGGATAATTATGATCTTTTTTTGTACGACCTCGGGGATAGATACCTCATCGATACGGGAAGCAGAGCAGGTGAGGAGTTTCTTTTAAGTCTTAACCTGCAGAATCCGACTTCTACGGATTTTGAAGTCTTAAGAAAAATGCTTTCTGAGCGTGATCTGAAGTTCAAAAAAACTCTTAATGCTCAGGGTCTTGCGCAGATAGTAGACTCGAACCCATCTAGCGAGGTGTGGGGGAGATATGCTGAAAAATGTCTTGCCTGTGGAGGATGTACTCTCGTTTGTCCAACTTGTCGCTGTTATTCGATCGATGAGTTTAGAGATCTCTCGCTTGAAAAAAGCACAAGGACGAGAAGGTGGGATTCATGCTTTCTGAGAAGCCATGCTCTGGTTGCCGGTGGCTTAAACTTCCGTCCAACAAGGCTCGACAGATTTAGGCACAGATACAACTGTAAGAGTTCGATCGAGTGGAAATCTGGTGGACTCTTTTGTGTTGGATGTGGAAGATGCAGCGCCTTTTGTCCGGCGGGAATTGACCATGTGGAAGTTTTAAACAACCTTGTGCATCTTTCGGTGATGACGATATGACGTCTCTCCCACCCCTTCAAGTGCCGAAATTGGCAAAAATAGTTGAAATCGTTGAGATGACGGCGATAGAAAAAATGTTTAAGCTTGAGTTTCTTGATGGTAGCACTCTGAGCTTTAAGCCTGGGCAGTTTGTAGAAATCAGCGTAATGGGAGTTGGAGAGGCACCGATTTCCATATGTAAATCGCCCACAAGATCTGGACCTCTCGAGATAATAGTGAGAAAGGTGGGAAGAGTGACAAAAGCTTTACATGCTATGAAGCCGGGCGATAAGGTCGGGGTTAGAGGACCATTCGGAAACGGGTTCCCGATGGAGAAGATGAAAGGAATGGATGTTCTGCTTGCTGCGGGAGGCCTTGGAATGGCACCGCTGAATTCGGTTCTCCAATATGTTCTGGATAAGAAAGAGGAATACGGGAAAGTAATTCTCATGTATGGGATCAGAAGTTATCAGGACGCACTTTTTAGAGAAGAGGTTTTTAAAATGCTTGAGAGCCAGACAGAACCGGTTGTGTTGCTCGCTTATGAGCGTGATGATCCTTTGCTCGCGAAGATTGCGGAGAAATATCCGCACAATGTTAGGAAAGGGGTGATAACCGTTCTCTGCAAAGAGTGTCTTCTTCCACACTTGAGAGCTGATAGAACGTGTGCGGTGGTTTGTGGCCCGCCGATCATGTATAAATTTGTGCTTAAGGAGTTGGTTGGTCTCGGAATACCCCCCGAGAGAATTTACATGACGCTTGAGAGGAGAATGGAGTGTGGAATGGGTAAATGTGGTCATTGTATCGTGGGCGGTGCATCGACAATCAGATATATTTGTAAAGATGGTCCGGTTTTTACGGGTGTCGATGCTCTTACGATAAGGGGCTTGATATGAAGCCGAAGGTTGGGTTTTACGAATTAACGGGTTGTGCTGGCGAAATGCTTCACATTTTGAATATGGAGGATATTTTAATTGATGTTTTTAGCAAAATCGATTTGGTCGAGTTCAGGATAGCGAGCAGTGTGAAGAGACCAGAAAGAGTTGACATCGCTTTTGTTGAAGGTTCTGTGACAACTGAGGAAAACTTGGAAGCCCTGAAGTCGATAAGAGAGAAGTCTGATGTTCTCGTTGCGATCGGAGATTGTGCCGTATGGGGAGGGATTCAGGCCTCCACAACCGGCGAGGATTGGAAGACATTGATGAAAGAAGTTTATGGTGTTGAGGAGAACTACTTCAGATTTCTGGGGGAGCATAAATCACTATCCGAGTGTGTGAAGGTGGACTATGAACTTCCGGGATGTCCGATTGAGCAAGACGAATTTGTCAGACTCTTCATCGAGCTTTTGGAGGGGATTGAGCCTAAAATCAAGGATTATCCTGTTTGTGTTGAGTGTAAGATCAAAGAGATACCATGTCTTATCGTGGAGAAGAGAGAGCCATGTTTGGGTCCAATCAGTGTTGGGGGCTGCAAAGCCCGATGTCCATACTACGGAACACCGTGCATAGGTTGCAGAGGCCCCGTGAGGGAGGAGGCGAATGTCGCTGGAGAGGTTTCGACACTTGTGGAAAAAGGCTGGAGAAAAGAAGATATCGTGAAGAGGATGGAGCTTTTCGCCAAGAGATATAAGGATATTGAGAAACTTGTGGAGGTCAAAAAATGAGGGAAATCCTGGTTGAACATCTGGCGAGAGTTGAGGGTCACGGCAATATAAGAGTTGTTGTTGATAAGGAGAACGTTCGGGAGGTGAAGATGGAGATTTTGGAAGGACCAAGGTTTATTGAGAAAATTCTTGTTGGAAGGAGCATAGACGAGGCGCCGGACATAGTTGCAAGAATATGCTCGATTTGCCCGGATCCACACTCGGTTGCATGTGTGAACGCGATAGAGAAGGCCATAGGCTTTAGGCCGAGTGAACAAACGAGAGTTTTGAGAGAGCTTCAGCTTATATCGGATGTTATATCGAGCCATGCTCTTCATCTTTTCCTCCTAGCTCTTCCAGACTTTCTTGGTTATCCAGATGCAATTTCTATGGTTTCCAAGTATGGGAAGGAGGTGGCCTTGGGTTTGAAGGTCAAAAAGGCGGGGAACGTGATCAAGGAGGTTCTGACGGGCAGATCGGTTCACGGATGTACGGTAAAGCCGGGTGGATATACGAGAGTTCCGACCCAGGAGGAATTAGAAAAGCTTGAAAAGAGTCTGGCGGAAGCGATGGATGGTGCAAGGCTTGCGGTGGATTTGTTTGCTTCTTTCGATCTTCCAGAGGTCTTCAGAGAGGAAAATATGTTTATGGCGGTTGATCCCGGGGAGGTTTACGGTTTTTCGGGTGAGCACATTTTAATATCGAATGGAGAGAGGAGACCTGTTGAGAATTATAGACTTCTAACGAATGAGAGGGTTGTTCCTCACTCAACCGCCAAGCACTCATATTATCAGGGCGAGTCCTTCATGGTTGGAGCTCTCGCTCGAATCCTTCTCAACAGGGGAAAGCTAAAGGGTGAAGCGGTGGAGCTGGCGGATAGAATTTGGGAGAAGCTGGATCCGAAGAATCCTCTGGCGAATAACCTCGCGCAGGCGTTGGAACTCGTGTATTCGGTTGAGAGAGCTATTGAGCTCATCGAATGGCTCCTTGATCATGGCATAGGGGAACCTAGAGGGGAGATGAAGATAAAGGCTGGGGTGGGTGTGGCGGCAGTCGAAGCCCCTCGTGGAATTTTGTATCACTTTTATGAGGTTGACGGGGAGGGAAAGATAGCTCGTGCGGACATAGTCACTCCCACTGCTCAAAATGCCGCGAACATTGAGAAATATCTGAGGATATCTGCGCAGAGACTTTTGGAGAGAGGAGTGGATAATCTCGAGCCTCACCTTGAGATGCTTGTTAGGGCTTATGATCCGTGCATTTCCTGCTCGGCGCATCTTGTTAGGGTTGTGAGGTTGAACGAGTGAAATTTGTACTCTGTTTGGGCAGTTTCTTCGCCTCTGACGATGTTTTTGGTCTTCTCGTCGCAAAGGAGTTAACGAAAAAGGGCTTGAAAAATGTTCAGATCTGTGGTTCGGATCTTTCTCCGCTTATCTCGAGGATAGAAGAGGTGGAGACTCTGATAATAGTGGATGCCGTCGATTGGGGGGCAAAACCCGGGGAGATTTTTGTGAAAAATTTGGAAGAAATTGAGGATTTTTCAGGTTTGGTTACTCACGGCCTTTCTCCAATTTTTATTGTCAGGATTCTTAGAGAATTGACAGGGAAGCCGAAGGAGGTCTATATCGTTGGAGTTCAACCAGCCAAAGTTGAGCTTGGTGTGGAAAGCTCTGAAGATATTGAAAAATCGGTTGAAGATGTTGTTGAAATAGTTTTGGATCTTCTCAAGTCCTGACCTTTCCCTTCTTGATGATCCCTTTTGTATCCATTATCGTGATGAAGGCTTCGGGGTCGGTTTTTCTAACAAGTTTGAGGAAGTCGGAAAGATGTCTTCGGGCTATGACTGACTGATAGATTAGTCTGTTTCCGCGCAATCCGCGTCCTTTGATTATTGTCATTGGGTAACCTGCATTTCTAAGGGCCAGTCCGATTTCTCTGCTTTTGGTCACTGAAATGACCTGAACTGTGACATGACCTACAGCCATTTTTTCCTCAATGTTTACGCCGAGGTAAGTTCCGAGTGCGTATCCTAGGGAAAAAGATATGAAATAGCTGATGCCGGCGAGACTGAAAGGAGCATCGAGGAAGTTCTTCAAAACGACCCCAAAGGTGATGAACCAGATTGTGGTCTCTAAAAAGCTCAGAAAAGAAGCACGAAATCTCTGGCCTCTGAGAACCCATATGTCTCTGACCGTTCCGATTGTGTTTTGCAGAAGTCGGGCAAAGAACACGGAAATGCAGACAGTGGATATCTTCAGTATTTCACTCATCAAAATCAAGAAACATGAAAAATATTTAAAAAGAGATGCTTTTTATTATCGAGAAAAGAAGAATTGCAGAGGTGAAAATATGACAACAGATCTGGATCCAAGGACGCTGAAAGTTTATGAGACGATGAAGAAGCTCGGGGCTACCTCGCCAAACTCTCTGAAGACCGCGGACGACATAATGCGCGCCTGTGGTCTTCCGAAGAGCGTGGTGAACAACGCTCTAATGACTCTTGTGAACAAGGGTTATGCGAAGAGGGTGGCGAGGGAGAAGGCTGCCGGTTACTATCTTTTGAAGTGACTATTTTCCGGCACCTGGCCCTCCACAGTTTCTTTTTTCTTTTCTTTTTCCAAGGTTTAGCTGATGAAAAGAGTGGGTGTTGCGGAGCTTCCTCTTCATGGCGGGAAATGTCCTCCTTGGCTTTTCGGCAGGATGAAGAGACTTGGGGGCGCTATTGCGGAGCTCATCGTCAGAGAGTACGGGAGGAAGGAGTTTCTCCGCAGGCTGGGAGATCCGTTTTTCCTCCAGTCTCTTGGTTGTGTTTTGGGTTATGATTGGCATAGCTCTGGTTTGACGACTGTGACGATGGGTGCTCTTAAAGAGGCACTTGCTGAGAGGGATCTTGGGATAGTCGTCTGCGGCGGAAAGGGTCTGGTTTCAAGGAGGACGCCGGACGAGATAGAGAAGGTTGCGGAGAAGTTCTCTTTCTCGACCGCGGAGAAGGAGAGGCTGAAGTATGCGAGTAGGATGGTTGCGAAGGTGGACAATGCTTGTGTTCAGGATGGATATCAGCTTTACCATCATACTTTCGTTTTGAGTGAGGATGGGGACTGGGCGGTTGTTCAGCAGGGGATGAGGGAGAAGTTTGCTAGGCGGTATCATTGGATATCGGAGGGTTTGAAGAGCTTCGTGGAGGAGCCGCATTCGGGGATAGCTGGAGAGAGAAAGGAGGATGTTGTTTTGGATATGACGGCTGAGGAGAGCGAAGAGGCGAGGAAGACGAGCGTGGATTTGGTGAGGGAGAACCCGAGGAGACTTCTCTCTTATGTTAGGGGTGCGGAGCAGAAGCTTTTGGATGAGTATCTGGAGAAGAAGCCGGAGGTTAAGGTTCTTCTCATGCCTGCGGGGCACAGGATATCGGAGTTGACGGAAAAGACGATTGCGGCGCTTAAGAGGGCTTACGAGATTCAGCCTGAGAATTATGAAGAGCTAGTGGCAATAAAGGGAATTGGTCCGAAGGCGATAAGGGCTCTTGCTCTTGTCTCAGCGGTTATCTATGGGAAGCCGCCATCTTGGAAGGATCCTGTGAGGTATAGCTTCGCGCATGGAGGGAAGGACGGGATTCCGTATCCTGTTGATAGGAAAACATATCAGACGACGATCGAGATTCTCGAAGAGGCGATAGAGGGAATGGAAGCTGGGAAGGAGGAGAAAATCCGAGCTCTTCGGAGACTTCACGAGTTTGTTGGGTAGTGCACAGCTGTGCATAATTTCGCTTCATTCACAAATTTGACTAGGGTTGAGTTCACAGCTGTGCATTCCCTTATAAACCGCTTTCAACTGATGGATCGGTGGGAGTGCACAGCTGTGCACGGTCGAGTAATTCTTTTCACGTGGGAGCTTAAGGAGAGCTCAAAATCTCGGCGTTGGTTTTACGCAAATCTCAGGCGACTGCTGGATGAGCTTCCGCGAAACAGCTGGTGTAAACTTGGGGGTTCGGTCTATCTCGTGGAAAAACGATATTCTGTGAGATTTCTAATGCTTCTCAAAAAGTTTGAAGGACCGGAACTAACGTGGTATTCGTTCGAGATAGTGCGTCAGGTTTGAGTTCACAGCTGTGCACAACGCCCCCGCTGATCACGGGAAATCCCACCACAGCAGTGCACAGCTGTGCATAGTTTCGTGTGCGTAAATTCTAAAAATCGGTGAATAGATGTAGAAATGGGCCCGCGGTAGCTCAGCTTGGTAGAGCGGCCGGCTGTAGACCCGTCGGCCGAAACCGGCATGTCGGGAGTTCAAATCTCCCCCGCGGGACCATGAGTCCATTTCAATCGCCTGCTTAAGGATGACTGGAGAACACTGGAATCGGGGCCGCTTTCGTACACTTTTCCCGATATCCGCACGCACCACATTTTTCAGCTTTTCTGGTCGGTTTGGCGTTTCTTCTTTCCTCCCAAAACGGTATCGCCCATTCAAGCTTTTCGATTGCGCTTTCCAGCGAGAAGGGGTACATCCAGACCACTAGTCCAGGAATGTCGAGATCAACCGGTTCTTTTTTATACAGTTCAGGTATGCTCAGCATGCATATTGTCTGGTTGAGACTCTCGATCTTTTCTCTGTTCAGATCGTGTGGTGCTACAGAGATGGCGTATCTCAGCTCAGAAGTTTCGAAGCCAAGGTCATGGAGAAGATATCCGTAAACCAGAGCCTGAACGTGATAACTCGGAAAAATCTTCGGCTTTCTGGAAAACTTGTATTCGATGAGCAGCGTGGGTTTTCTGCGCCTGAAGAGTATATAGTCCGGTCTACCTGCGATTACGCATTCCCGGTACTTTCCGAGTAGAAGCATAGAAGCCCCAACCGTTGGCTTTTGAAATATGTCTCTCCAGAGATCCTCTCTTTTTACAGGAATCATGCCGGAAAGAGTCAGTTCATGCTTTTCATCACCCTTTTCCATTTCTTGGGTCTGAATCTTCCCGTAGGTGTATTTGAGTTCCACTTTTTTCTCGCAATAAAACTGTTCTGCTATCTCCGAGGCATTCACAAAATGTAGTCCAAAGCGGAGCCTTTTTTTACTCTCTTTTGCTTCCTCCAGCAATGACATAAATCTTCTAAACGGTTTCCACCTTTTCATGGAACCCACAAAACTAAATTAGGGTTTTGTCATAAAATACGCTTGGGCAGTTAACAAGATCCCACAAACGAGAGTAGTTTTTTAAATTTCGTTGTTTATAAAGGAGCTTCATTCAATCAGCTTGTGGGTTGTTTTGTCAGGTGTTCGGATATCATCGCCGCATGACATATTTGCTCTCGTAAAAGGAGATTTCTCGAATGATAGCGAAAAGGTGGAGCTTGTAATGCTAGATTCGATGTGCAACGTTCTCGCAAAGGAAATTGTTTCCGAGGGAAGCGAGAACTCGGCTCCCCTCCATCCCCGTCAAGTGCTTGCCGTGGCTCTTCGATATCCGACGGTTTTCATTGTTCTTGTTCATAACCATCCGAAAGGTTGTGTGGAACCCAGCGAGGAGGATATAGAGGTAACGAGGAAAATTGCAAAGGCTGGAAAAATGGTTGGCGTTTACCTACTCGATCACCTGATAATTGGGAATGGGAAATTCTTTAGTTTCCTTCAGCAAGGTCTAATTTCTCCTTCAATTAGATAAGCAGAAATTAAAGCTGCTTATCAGATAAGTTTATATGCATGAAAGAAGAAAATTATAAGATTAATTTGGCAAAAAGAATCGACAGATGGCTAGAAAATAGGCGAATTTTGCTCATGAAAACTTTTGGGACTAGAGAATTTACCCGTAGAGAAGCTACAGATGTCCTAAAAGAAAAATTTGGTGATGATGAGAAAGCAGTTGCTGCAGTTCTCTCGGAGTTAAAGCATGCTGGTTATCTCGAGATGAGACCGGATCCTACTGACGCCAGGAAAACGATATACTGCCTAAAAGAAGTCAAGATTCTCAAGCCTGAAACAGAGGAGCTGACAAGGGATGAGCTAGAATCGCTCCTAAAAAGAGCCGCGGATCTCATACGAACTCGTGTTGATTACAAGTTCATTCTCATTCTGCTCTTTCTCAAGAGAATAAGTGATAAGTGGGAGATGGAGTTTAAACAGGTTTACGAGCAGCTTCTCCGGAATGGACTTTCGGAGGAAGAAGCCGAGGAGGAAGCTAAGAGCAGCATCTACCACGAGTTTGATTTGCCTGAGAAGTTCCTTTGGGAAAACCTTCGCAAAGATGTGGCTAGACTCCCGGAGAGACTCGCTGAATGTCTCAAAACCCTCGCCGAACGCAACCCGGAGTTGAAGGATGTGGTGGATAGGGGAGATTTTCTCCAGTTTGCGAGAAGTTCGGAAAATGCGGAGATTTTGAGGCAGCTTGTTGAACTCTTCAGTTCTCGCAAGCTCCACCACGTTTCTCCCGATGTGCTCGGAGACGCGTATGAATGGGTTTTGAGGTACTTTGCTCCGGAAAAGGCGAAAGAGGGAGAAATCTACACACCAAGGGAGGTCATAAAACTGCTCGTTGAGATTTTGAATCCGAAATCTGGAGAATCTGTTTATGATCCAGCGTGCGGATCGGGTGGAATGCTCATTTTGTCGTTCAAGAATGTGGAGGAAAAGGAGGGGAGGGAGGCAACCCGAAAGCTCTCCTTGTACGGACAGGAGGCAAACCGGGAGATTTTCGCTCTCTGCAAAATGAATATGTACATCCACGATATTAGGGATGTCAACATTGAGTGGGGTGATACGCTTCTCTATCCAAAGTTCATTGAGGGGAACAGGCCAAAGACTTTCGACGTTGTGATGGCGAATCCACCTTGGAATCAGGATGGTTATCACGAGGAGGTTCTGAAGAAGGGAGAGTTCTGGGGAGAGAGGTTTGTCTACGGTTTCCCGCCCAAACAGTCTGCGGACTGGGCATGGATTCAGCATATGCTGGCTTCCGCCGACGGGAAAAACGGAAGGGTTGGGGTTGTTATAGACAACGGTTGTCTGTTCAGGGGAGGGAAGGAGCGGGCAATAAGGGAGAGGGTGCTGAGAGATGACCTGCTGGAGTGCGTGATCCTTCTGCCGGAGAAGCTCTTTTATAACACCGGAGCCCCGGGAGCCATTCTGATTTTCCGTAAACATAAGCCAGCCGAGAGGAAGGGGAAGATCCTGTTCATTAACGCGAGCCAGGAGTATGAGAAGCATCCAGAGGTGAGGAAGCTGAACAGGCTTGGGGAGGCAAACATAAGGAAGATCGCTGAGGCCTACAGGAACTTCAAGGATGTTGAGGGTTTCGCCAGAGTGGTTTCGCTGGGGGAGGTGAGGGAGAACGATTACAATCTAAACGTCACGCTGTACGTCTTTCCGGAGGAGAAGGTCGAGGAGATAGACGTGGCGAAGGAGTGGGAGGAACTCCGCAAGATTGAGAAGGAAATTACAGAGGTTGAGGAGAAGATTCAGGGATATTTGAGGGAGGTTGGAGGTTAAACAAATGAAAAGATCAAATGATGAGATTCGCGAGTTAATTCTAAGAGAATTATATGAAGTTCACAAAAAAGCTAGGAGTCTAAAAGCCACGGGAAAAAGCATAAGCGAGTTGAAACGCCAACTTAAGAAGCAATATGGACTAAGTGAAAAAGAAATTGTGCCCAATCTTGATTTTTTAATCCAATGCGGTTGGGTAAAGGTAGAGAAAGAAACATCCGAGTTTAAAACTCCAAGAGGGTTTATAAAGAAACAGGAGAAAGGTATCTTCAAAATTTCAGATATGGGTATCAACTATTTTGAAGGACAATCCAAATTCCAAAGGATAGAGAGATCGCTTGCTGGTATAAACATAACTAATATAGGTGGGGTCACAGTCTTAGGGGACGGAAATGTAGTTGTAAATGTAAACTATGTTGATTTATACAAAGAACTGTCTATGCTTTCAGAGATCATAAGAAAAAGTGATCAACTCAAAGATGTTGACAAATTAAACTACATCGCGGAAATTGAAACAATAAAATCCCAGTTGATGAAACCGGAACCTGACAAGAACATAATAAAGCAAGCTTGGGAAAAACTAAAGCCACTTGCAACTATTGCTGGCATAGCTTCGTTTTTCGAGCGAGTTGTTAAATTAATGGGGGCATTGTTTTGAAAACCGGTTACAAACAAACGCCAATCGGTAGTATCCCGAAGGAGTGGGAGGTTGTCAGGCTTGGGGATATTTCTAAGGTATCTTCGGGGAATACAGCACCGCAAGATAAAAAATATTTTGAAAATGGGAAATATCCTTTCATAAGAGTTCAGCACCTTAGTACATTGCTAGAAAATAAATATCCTATTATTTGCGATTTTGTAAATGACTTGGCTGTTGAGGAACTCAAATTGAAAAAATTCAAGAAAGGTTCTATAATATTTCCGAAAAGCGGGGAGTCTATAAGGCTTGAAAAAAGGGCGATACTAAGAGAGGATTCCTATGTGGTAAACCACTTAGTTGTTGTCGAAGTTTTTTCAAATAACGTAGATACAAACTTTTTATATTATTATTTGTCAAGCCTCAGAACAAGTAGTTACCTTTCTAAAACTACAATGCCATCACTCAATCTTTCAGTCATTAAATCATTTTTAATCCCCCTCCCACCCCTCCCCGAGCAACGTAAGATCGCCGAGATCCTCTCAACAGTCGACCAAGCCATCCAGAAGGTGGACGAAGCCATAGCCCGGACTGAGAGGTTGAAGCGTGGGCTGATGCAGAGGCTGCTCACCCGGGGTATAGGGCACAGGGAGTTCAAGGACACGGAGATA
Source organism: Candidatus Hadarchaeales archaeon (assembly GCA_038823825.1). NCBI lineage: Archaea > Methanobacteriati > Hadarchaeota (SeqCode) > Hadarchaeia (SeqCode) > Hadarchaeales (SeqCode) > Hadarchaeales archaeon (SeqCode). The sequence continues at coordinate 92,302 of JAWBCC010000003.1, forward strand.
GGGAGGATTCCGAGGAAGTGGGAGGTTGTCAGGCTTGGAGACAAAAAAATTACAGAAGAACTTTTCTACGGTATAACCGCTAAAGCTGTCGATAAGGATACTGGAGTAAAAATGTTGAGAACTACGGATATCAAAGAGTATTCTGTGGACTGGGAAAAACTTCCTTTTTGTGAAATCACTGAAAGGAGGGGTAACTTAACTAGATATCTTCTGAAGAAAGGAGACCTGATTGTAGCAAGGGCTGGAACTGTGGGCGTTTCTATTCTTGTGGATAGAGATTTTGACAACGTGATTTTCGGATCATATCTGATAAAAGTGAAGCTAAAACCAAGCATACATCCAAAATTTGTTCACTATTTCTTCCAATCCTCACTTTATTGGAAACACCTGCAAAAGGCTCAAGGAAGTACTTTAAAAAACGTAAACCTGCCTTTGTTAAAATCTCTCAAGATCCCCCTCCCACCCCTCCCCGAGCAGCGCAAGATCGCCGAGATCTTCTCAATCGTCGACAAAAAGCTCGAACTCGAAAGAAAAAGGAAGGAAAAACTCGAGCGGATCAAGAGGGGTCTGATGAACGATTTGCTCACCGGGAAAAAGAGGGTGAAGATATGATTGACCAACATTTGGAAAAAGAAAGAGTGATCGTGGACGAAAAATTAAAACAAAATGAAGAGACCAAAGTATACGAAATTTTTCGTGAAGTTATGAAGAGTTATCTCGGAGTAGAAATAGAAAAAGAAAAGGCAGGACGAATTTTAGAATTTTTCATGACAGTAATGTATAACTTGACTTTGAATCCAAGCGCCATCGTTAGAGGGTACTACCTTTGCGCAGAGCAAGATTATGAAGCCGCTAAGTTATTGAGTAAAAAATTTCCCTCCCTCGCCGTTTTTCATTTACAACAGACCGTAGAAAAAATAACTAAAGCTTACGCGCTCCACATGGGATTGATAAAAGAAGAAGAATCGTATAAAAAACGAGGAAATAAAGTCGGGACCGAAGTTGTTGGTCATATCTCACCTAAGGCTTTTATTTTGTTGTTGAAGAAAAGAGGCGCTGCAGAATTCGTCGATACGGTTTTTCTTGCATGTCCAGAAATTCCCAAAATAACTGTTAAAGAAGTTCTTCAAAAATTCGAAAAATTACTACAAAAAACGGATGAATTGGCAAAACTCTCAAAAAATGAAATAAACCATTTTATAAAAAGATGCGAAGACATCCAAGACGCCATTAGAAAAATTGACATCAGGAAAACAAGGGAAAATTTCAAACGCCTCAAAGTAGGGTTTATTGCAAGACTAAGATCTGCGGTTTCACCAGAGATAGTTGAAGATATCAAGAAAAAATTTAACGCGATAGAAAGGAAGATCGGTTCAATAATCAATGAACTTCTAACGTTTTCGCAACTATATGCTCTGGCGATAATCACCTTTCCGCACTTCTCCTACAGTCGATACCCTGGAGGCAAAATAACATTTGCTGACTATCACGAAGGGCTGGGTATAGTAGATTCTCTCGATGATATTTTGATCTCTATCGGTTCTATTATGAAAAGTCTAGAAAAAATTTGTGCGAGAGGGTGAAAATGCCAATCTTTACCGAAAAATCCACTGTTGAAAGCTACATCATAGAAAAGCTGAAGGAAAAAGGCTGGAAGCATGTTCCCGGAGAAGAATTAGAGCGAGAAGACTACTCCGAACCGCTTTTGGTGAGGCATCTTCTTGAAGCAATCCACAGAATAAACCCCCACCTAACCCTGACAAAAAAGGATCTGGACAGAATTCTGCTAGAACTCAGGAGCCTTCCATCCACATTTGATGGTTCCAAGCGACTGCTCAAGTTCCTAAAAGAAGGAATCCCAATAGAACTGGAAAAAACAGGAGAACTCAGATATGTCTCTCTGCTCGATTACGAAAACCCAAAGGAGAAAAACGAGTTCATCGTAAGCGACCAAGTACCTTTCCACGGGCCTAAAGAAAGATGTAGACTTGACATAGTCCTCTACGTAAACGGAATCCCGCTTGTAGCAATAGAGTGCAAAAACCCGACCGACCCGACCAGAGACTGGGAAACTGCCTATAAACAGATAAAATCTTACGAAAAGGCTGTCCCAGAACTCTTCAAGTATGTCCAGTTCAGCATAGCCGCCGCCGCGACCACCAGATATTTCCCGAACGTCTTAGGAGCCGAGGATGTCAAAATCTACTTCCCTAAAGGGAAAGATACTCCCGAGTCCCTGGATCGAACACTTGACCTCCTCCTAAATCCAGACGCTCTCCTCGATCTTGTTGCAAACTTCATTTTCGCGAGGGAAGAGCATGGAAAGTTCACAAAAGTTTTGCCCTACTACTACCAGTACGAAGGCGCCAACCAAATCTACCAAAGAGTCCTTAACAACCTGTCTGAGAAGGAAAAAAAAGAGAAGGGGTTGATCTGGCATTGGCAGGGTTCCGGAAAAACCCTCACGATGATTTACGCCGCCCGTAAACTTTACCTTTGCCCCCTGCTTGAAAACCCCACCATCTTCTTCGTCGTCGACAGAGAGGAGCTTGAGGAGCAACTGTTTAAAGAATTTTCTTTCTTAGACCTCGGCATACCCTCACCTGAGGTCATTTCTTCGATCGAGCACCTCCGTCAGATTCTGACCTATGACGAGGGAAGAGGAAAGAGGGGGATGTTCATCACTCTCATTCACAAGTTCGGCGAAAAGCTTGCCGATCTCGTTTTTGAGGACAAGGACATGAAAAACATTTCAAACAGGAGAAACGTCATCGTTTTAATAGACGAGGGACATCGGACGCAGTACGGAGAGTATGCCGGCCGTATGCGAGGCATACTCAAGAAAGCTTTCTTCTTCGCTTTCACGGGAACTCCTTTCTCCACGAAAAAGAGAGATACCTTCGCCGCTTTTGCTTATCCCGAGGAGGGCGAACTCTATCTTCACAAATATTTTGTCCGAGAATCAATTGAAGACGGTTTTACCCTCCCCATTGTTTTCCAGACTAGGATGGAAAAAGAGGTCGGCCTAGAAAAAGAACTACTGGAAGAGTTTTTGGAGCAAGAGCTGGAGGAAATCACCGAAGAATCCCTCCGCCTCGCCCTAGAAGGAAAAATCAGCAGACGATTGACCCAGATCGTTGTATTCTTTGAGAATCCAGAAAGAATAGAAAAGATTGCCAGCGATATCGCCACTCATTTCAAGGAAAACGTGGACGGAAAGTTCAAAGGCATGGTTGTGGCGGCTTCAAGAAAAGCGTGCATCTATTATAAGGAGGCTCTCGATCGGCTGCTGGGACCGGAATACTCCGAGATTGTTATGACGTTCAATCCTCGCACGGACCCCGAACCGATCAAATCCTATTACGAAAAGTTGAGGCAGAAATATCATGGCAAGGAGATTGAGGAAATCTGGGATGAGATAATCGAGAAGTTCAAAGAAAGGGAATATCCGAAAATTTTAATCGTCACGGACAAACTTCTGACAGGTTTTGATGCTCCAATTCTCCAAGTGATGTATCTAGACAAGCCGCTGAAGGAACATAGGCTTCTTCAAGCAATAGCAAGAACCAATCGTCCATTCAAAGAACTAAAACCAGCGGGTCTCATCATAGACTATGTCGGAATTCTCAAAGAATTCGAAAAAGCCGTGGCCATTTACGAAAAGCAGGATATTCAGTACGTAGGCTTCAAGCCGGAAGAAAAGATAGATGAGCTTCGAAAGCTTATCAGCGATGCGGAGGAGACCCTTGAGGGTGTGGATAAAACAAAAACCGATTTTGAAACTCTTAAAGCCGCAGCAAAACTGCTCTTTCATTATCCAGAAAAGCAGAGAAAATTCTCCCAAACGTACAAACAGGCTAGAAATCTTTACGAGTTTCTTCTCCCCTTCGGGCTGGACAAGAAGACTGTGGAGAGATTCAAATGGCTGGCCGCAGTCTACAACTTTCATCGCCAATGGGTGGAGCAGGAGAAGTCAGAGGAAATGGAAGAAAACTTTAGAAAATTCTATCCAAGAGTTGTTGAGCGCGTTCACAAGGCCATCCAAATAGAAATGAAAGAAGAGTTTCCAAGTTTAACGCTTGATAAAGAATATCTTGAACGGTTGGGCAGATTGGGTTTAGAAGACCAAGTTTATAACATGGTTTTCGGTCTAAACAAATATATCCGCGTAGACCGTCCGTTCAGTCCTATTTATGAACCAATCGCCAAACGCGTGGAAAAACTAGTTGAAAGGTGGCGAAACAAAAAGATTTCGGTCGAGGAGGCTTATAACGAAGCAGTTTCCATTTTGCAGGAAACGAGAAAAACCGAGGAGAGAATAAAAACGCTCGGATTCTCAGAGCCAGAATACTTCATTCTCAAAGTTCTTGAAAAGGAACTGGGAGAATCTGAGGATCTAGTCCAAGAAGTCCGGAGTCTCTGGAGAAAATGGGAGAAGACTGGAAAAATATTCCCAGGATGGACTCGAAAAATGAGTATCCTAAAGGAACTCGTGCGAGATATAAGAATGTTCATGGTAAAGAAAGGTATCCCACTTAAAAGGAGGGAAGAGCTCTGTGAGGAGATCATCAACGGACTCAAGGCCACTTCATAAAGTGCTGAGGATAGAAGGAGAAAGCATACCTTATACTGTCGAATGGAGGAAAGTGAAATATCCGCGTTTGGAACTGAAAACCGGGAAGCTAAAGATAATTCTTCCAAAAGGAGTAAAGGACGAAACACCCATTCTGGAAAGAAATCTCCAGTGGATACTTAAAAGGCATGAAGAAATCAAGAGGGCAAAGGAGAACATAGCAAACTCCTTGAGCGGAAATGGGATTCTCATCTTCGGCTCTTTCTATAAAGTCGAGCCGGGCATACCCCTCGTCATTTTCCTGAACGGGATACAGAAAAAGTTCGACCTGATGAAAGAAAGAGACCAGGTTAAACTAAGAAACTTTCTAAAAAAGATTCTGAGAGAGGAGCTGAGGAAGTTAGTGAACCACTATTCATCAAAATTTGGTCTGAGATTCGGAAGAATATACATAAGAAACCAGAAAACAAAATGGGCAAGTTGTTCCTCCTCGGGTAACCTGAGCTTTAACTTCCGGCTTGTTCACGTACCATATGATATTTTAAAGTATGTTGTCTGTCATGAGGTTCTTCACCTAGCTGAAAAAGGTCATTCGAAAAAATTCTGGGAAAAAATCAGAGAGGAGTTTCCAAACTACAAAGAGATGGAGAAAAAACTTTTCGAATACTGGTTTTTCACGATGGATTCCCAATTTCCAGATATTCGTTTTATTGGAAAGCGAAAAACCTCAAGAAATTTGGAATGAAAAAGACAGAGAAACCTTCAAACATTAGGCAAACCTAACTTTTTATGTTAGGCTCACCTAATTTTCTCGATGAGAAAACGTCTCTCACAGTCCGAGGAAGAATATCTAGAGGCGATTTACAGAGAAACTCGCACAGGCAAGGATGCAAAAATCTCCAAGCTGGCTTCATCGCTCAAGGTAAAATCCCCAAGCGTAGTCCAGATGATAAACAGACTTTCCAGACGCGGCCTGACCAGCAAAACGAAAGAAGGAGTCCGACTTACAAAAAAGGGAGAAGCCTCCGCGGCGAAGATAGTTAGGAGACATAGACTGGCAGAACGACTTTTGAGCGACATTCTCGGCTGCGATCTTCCAAGCGTCCACGAGAAAGCCTGCGAGCTCGAGCACGTGATCGACGACGAACTCGCAGAAAAACTGGAGAAGGTCCTTGGAGCCCCCTCATGCCCTCACGGCGCCCCCATCCCCGACAGAGAAGGGAAGACGCCCGACATAGGCACCATCCCCCTCAGCGAGGTGGGTGAGGGGAAAAAAGCCATCATCTTCAGGATTCCAGAAGACAGATTGGCCGTTCAAAGGCTTCTATCCCTTTGCATTTTGCCCGGAGCCGAGGTAGAGGTGCAGAGGAAATCCCCAGGAGGTTCCGTGATCATAAAAGTTGGTAAAACAAACGTCGCCCTGAGCGGAGATCTCTCGAGAAATATAGAAGTCGCAAGTCCAGCCGTCTGGAGGAGGTTCAGACACAGATGGCGCTGGGGGATAAGAAAACCCTGAAGATAGCCCTGGTTGGAACACCAAACGTAGGTAAGAGCGTTTTCTTCCACCAAATCGCCGGCGCGGACGTGATCGTCTCAAACTACCCTGGGACAACGGTGGAAATTCACGAAGCAAAGGTGAAAAGAAACGACTTTGAAATATCGCTCTTTGACCTGCCAGGAATATACTCACTTGGTGCACTCTCAGAGGACGAGATCGTTGCCAGAAAGGCCATACTTGAACAGCGCCCCGACGTCGTAATCGATATCCTCGACGCTTCCAATCTAGAAAGAAGTCTCTATCTCACGCTCCAACTGCTTGAGCTAAACATCCCCCTCGTAATCGCTTTGAACATGGTCGACCTAGCCGAATCGCAGGGTCTTCATCCCAACCCAGATAAACTTTCCAAAATTCTCGGCAGCCCAGTGATTCCAACGGTTGCGACTCGCGGAAAAAACATTTCTAAAGTCTTCGATGTCGCCATCACAATCGCTCAAAAAAGCACCAAACCAGAATGGAAGCCCAAGCTTTCAGGAGACCTCGAGGGCGCAGTCGGCAAACTTTCCCGCGTGATAAAACGTAAATTCCGAGAAATCCCATACAATCTTCCGCCAGAAACCATTGCTCTCCGAATTCTTGAAGGAGATGCCCACATCATAGAGACGATCGCCGAAATCGAAGGAAGCGAGGATGTCCTAGAAGAAGCGGAAAGACTCGTGAAAAAAATAGAAAACATCCGCAAGGAGCCGCTTGCCATCACCATCGCCCGCGAAAGACACAGCCTCGCCGCCATGATCGCAAAAAACATCACCGAAATAAAAAAGCCGAGGAAATCCAAGCTAGAAAGATTAGATTCAATTCTGACATCTCCAAAGACCGGGTTACCAATAGCTGCAATGGTTTTCGTTCTCGTGCTTCTAACTCTCATATACTTCGGCGGTTTGATCGAGGACATTCTCACAAATGGATGGGAAAATCACATTTCCCCATCTCTCACTTCAGCCTTCTCTCATATGGGCAAGCTAGGCGAGGCTCTGAACATAGGACTCAACTGGGGAATCCAAGGAATCCTCGCAGTCATCATACCATACATTCTTCCATTCTTCATCATTATGGGAATTCTCGAGGACGTCGGCTATCTTCCAAGAATCGCCTTTCTTCTCGATTCCCTTATGCACAAGATAGGACTTCACGGAAGAGCTGTGATTCCCCTCTTCGGCGGTTTCGGCTGCAACGTTCCGGCCATCATGGCGACGAGAACCCTCCTTTCCAAGCGTGAAAGAGTTATCGCAAGTATTCTTATCACAATGATCCCCTGCTCAGCCAGAACAGCGGTCATCCTCGGTTTGGTCGGAAACTATCTTGGCGTTCTCTACGCTCTAACAATATACGCCATAATCCTTTTCCTCATCTTTCTGGTGGGATTTCTCCTCAATCGCTGGATTCCCGGAAAAACCCCAGGAATGATCATGGAGGTTCCGCCACTCCGTGCCCCAGCTTGGAAACCCATCCTTGCAAACACGTGGATAAGAATGAAACACTTCCTATTTCTCGCCATGCCTCTTCTCCTCGTTTCAAGCTTCATCATCGGGCTCATGCAAGTCGGAGGAATTCTCGATGCCATAGTGCCGGTTTTCTCTCCTCTCACCACAGGTCTTCTCGGACTCCCAGCCATTACAATCATTCCCCTCCTCTACGGTTTCCTAAGAAAGGAAGGCGGTCTTGTTCTCTTGGTGACCGTTGCCGGGACAAGCAACCTTCTGGAATTCATGACACCGTTACAGCTCTACGTCTACGTCCTCGTTCTGAGCATATACATTCCATGCGTGGCAACAGTCGCCGTCATAAGGAGAGAACTGGGCTGGAAGATTGCACTCTCAACAGCTTTTGGCACATTCATGCTCGCCGTAGCCGTGGGAGGTCTCGTCTTCCACTTTAATCCTCTTCGTCTATGATTTCCGGAAAAGTTTTCTCACCTCTGAAATTCCCTTCCTCCCTATTTTTTCAGGTTCATCCGGATTAAAAAGCTCCACTATCAACGCTCCCGAATAATCGATTTTCCAGAAAGCAGCCACAATAGGTTTAAAATCGATTTCTCCCTCACCCGGTACGAGATGATCGTCCTTAAACCCTCTATTATCGTGGACATGCACGTGAACGATTTTTTCGCAAAGTTTTTCGATTTTCTCAGCAATCTTTTTCTCCGGAGATTTCGACCTTTTTCTCTCGACCAAATATGCATGCCCAATATCCAAACATATCCCCACATCGAATTTTTTCAAAAGCTCAGGCAATTCCTCAAGCACAGCGTAAGGCCCAAAGGCCGAGCTTCCATTCTCAACCGCAATCTTCACATTTAGCCGTTTTGCAAATGCACAAACTTCTCTCATGGTCTTTTCGTATATCTCTCCAGCTTTCCTCCACATCCACTCCACTTCAGGGATTGGACATTTTCCAGCGTGAAGCACAACGGGACCCCCGTCCAGCTTTGCGCAGACTTCAATCCCAGACTTAATTCTTTTAACCGCTGTTTTCCTGACCTCAGGAATAATGCTTGCCGGATTGATATCCCAAAAGCTGGCGTGAACAGAAATTTCCAAGCCGGCGTCCCTAATTATTCGACCGATTCTCTGTAGGTCGGGTTTCTCACATCCAGGCGCAAAGTGCGGAAAATCCCAGATGATTTCCACCCACTCTGCTCCGAGTTCAGCACAGACCTCCACAGCTTTCTCCAGAGAATACCTCGGGAACAAGAGTGTGGATAATCCGATTTTCATTCTTTCCCTCCCCAGCTTTTCTGGTAGTGTTTGGTTTTCCACGTTATTATAAAATACCGGAAAAGGCACCGGCTATTTCTCATCTTCTTTCATGGCTTTGGTCGCTCTCTCGTGGGCAAGCATGATAGGCTCAGGTAATCGTCTCCCCCTACATGTTTCGAGTGTTATTTTGATGGCGCTCTCAAGTGAAATTTTATGTCCAATGCTCACGTAGACCGGTTTCTCCCCTTTCAGCGTCCTAACAATAGCGCCGACGACTTCATCCCCATCGATCAAAGGTTCCCAAGCCCCGGCTTTATCTGCGGGAATCTTCCCCTCTCCAACAAGCTTACTTTTCGCCACCCCGAGAGTAGGCCTATCGATCACAACGCCAAGATGGCAGGCCAGCCCAGCTCTTCTCGGATGCGCGAGCCCCTGTGCTCCAACCATATAAACATCCGCTTCCCTGCCAGTCAAAACTTTCAGAAGTCCCTCGAGTTCTCTGAATGCAAGGAATGTCGGAATGTAGGGAAATGTTAGCTTGACAGGTGCGATTTTCTCCTCCAAATCTTCAAGCGTCCTGTAATCCAGCACTACGCAGGCCGCATAAGCCTTATCACCTCTGCTGAACGAGATGTCGCAACCTGCAATTCTCTCGATTTTAGAAAAATCGTTTTCTCTTTTCACGAGCTGGGCAACCTTTAGCTGTATCTGCTTTAGCTCCTCCAGATTTAGACTCTTCGGTTTGAGCAACGGTAACATCTCAAAAACATCCTCATTCGGGCGTATTTAGCTATCGCGAAGATATTAATTCTTCCAAATTCCAAGTTTATCCCGATGAGGCTGAAAGGACCGAAGTGCATGATCTGTGGGGAGAAGATACAGATAATGAGTATGGACTCGGCCTACGTGAAGTTTGTTAGACCTGGCGAAGCCAAAGGAATCTTCATCTGCTGGAAGTGTGCTGAAAAGGAGTTCGGCGAAGTCCTGCAGGATATCCTGACAAAGGTCGCTGGTAAGGGGTGATCTCCTTGACGGTCACTCCCCAAGATCACATCCTGATGACCCTAGCCATCAAAAGGATAGGAAAATTCGTAGATCTCGAACACATAAGGGAAAAGCTCTGCAGGGACGGAGGAAGGGATTTCTCTCTGGAAGAGACGAAGATGCTTTTAGATTCATTGATCGGAAAGGGTCTCGTGCAGGAGAAAGGAGGGGAGTACGCTCTCACGGAAAAGGGCCGCGACTTTTTCGAGAAAAGATGGAGAGAAGTTAAAGATCATCTGAATCAAGACTATCTAAAGGTCTACCGGGCAAAGCGATATTACCCCCATGTTTCTAAAACCATCCTAGAGTTCTGCAAGGACAGATACGTTTCAGTTTTCAGGCTCTTTACAGACCGTGCCTGGCTTCAAAGGAAACTCGGTCCCCGCTGGATAACGATAAAGAGCGAGGACGACATACAATACTGGCTGGACATTCACGGCATCGATTTCATCCCCTACATTCACAGAATTGGAAGCGATAGGCCCGACTGGCTCGTCATAGATTTTGACGCCGGAAAGAAAGTAGAGTTCGAGCAGACGAAGAAGGTTGTCATGACAGCCGCCGAAGTTTTACATAATTACGGAATCGAGGTTGCGTTGAAGTTCAGCGGTTCCCGTGGCTTCCAGCTTTGGGCGGTTTTCGAGCCTCACGATCTGCCGACAGATTACCAACCAAAAAAGCTGAAAACGGAACGCAGGGAACGAAACTTTTTCACCTTTTACTCGGATATCATAAGATTTGTCGAAAGCAGAGTAGCGAAAAAACTCCCGAATCTCACAACCTCGGAAACGGCGAAAAAAGAAGAGAGGGAAGACAAAGTCCTCCTCGACGCCTCCATAATAAAGCCGATGGGAGACGTCAGGGCTCCCTATTCCATGCATCACCGAACTGGTCTCATTTCCATGCCAGTGGGTTTAGATGAGCTAGAGGAATTCGAACCCAAGCAGGCAGATCCAGATCTTGTCGTTCAGCGCTATAGGAAAAGGGGAAACGAATTTAAGCTCAAGCCTTGTGATGGTTCAAAGTTGTTCGAAGATTTGGTCAAATGGTGCAAAGAGTAAGACTTTCTAGATTATCCCTTTTCTTTCTGCATCGATTTCTAAAATCCAAATAGGAGGGCCCCCGCTGTTCCCCGACACACTAACCCCCGGCTTCATCGTTTGCCTTTTCGGCGCTCTCCGCCAGGTAACCCTCATGGCGGGGATTCCACGGGGACCTGATCGCCTGTTCCGCACAGGGGTTGTCTTCGGGTCATGGGCAGACGGTTCGCCACTTCCTCCCCGAAGGACCCGTCCGCGCGGTTTCTCGGCGGTCATAGCTCCAGTGTCTCCGCGGCCTTGCCCAGCGTTCATAAAAAATCCCGCTGCCCTCGTAGCCGCGGAACTCCCCTCTCATCGCAAATAACCATATCTCACGCAAAGGGTATTAACTTAACGTTTCCAAGTTTATTATCTCACGAGGGGTGCGGTAATGAAGAAGGTGTTCGTGATATGCGAAAAGCCGTCAGCTGTTCCTAAGATAGCTGAAGCGATAGCCGGGAGAAAGGTTACCCAGAAAGAGCTGATGGGTATCCCATATTGCGAGTTTGAAAGAGACGGAAAGCTCTTCGTCGTCGCACCGGCGATGGGACATTTGTTTACTCTAAAAAGTATAAAGTCTCTCAAAGATTATCCGGTTTTTGACCTCAAATGGGTGCCCATCCATGAGGTCGAGAAAAACGCAAAAAATGCGGCTAGATTCATAAAAGCCCTGAGAGAGCTCTCAAAGAACGCAGAGGAGTTTATAAGTGCCTGTGATTTTGACGTCGAAGGAAGCGTTATTGCCTTCAACGTTCTCCGCTTCATCTGCGGGAGTGATGTCATATCCAAAGCGAGGAGGATGAAGTTCTCCACGCTCACCCGCGAAGAGTTAAAGAAATCTTTCGAGAATATGCTGCCCACATTAGACTTTGAAGTTATAAATGCCGGTCTCGCAAGACATTATCTCGACTGGTATTGGGGGATGAACGTCTCAAGATTTCTAAGCTCTGCAGCCGAGAAGGCTGGAAATAGATTTGTAAAGTTATCGGCCGGTCGTGTTCAAACCCCCACTCTTAAAATCCTTCTCGATCGCGAGAGAGAAATAAAGAACTTTGTTTCGGTTCCCTTCTGGGTTTTGAAAGCCGTGATCGAAATCGGCGGGGAAGAGTTCATCGCTGAACATGAAACAGAAAAATTTTGGGAGAAAGAAAAAGCTGAGGAAGTCTACTCGGCATGCCTTGGGCAACCGGCGAGGGTAGTCGAAGTCAAACGCAGAAAAATAAACAGAAATCCTCCACCTCCGTTTGATCTAGGAACGCTCCAGTCGGAGGCATACAGATGTTTTGGTTTCACACCTATGAGGACGCAGATGATCGCCCAAGATCTCTATCAAGCCGCGCTTATCAGTTATCCAAGAACGAGCAGCCAAAAGCTCCCCAGCTCGATAGGCTACCGCGATATTCTACAGAGAATTGCGAAAATCTCACCAGACTACGCTGAAATCGCTCTAGATCTTCTGAGACAGCAAAAATTAGTCCCGGTCGAAGGTAAGAAAACGGACCCGGCGCATCCGGCCATATTTCCGACGGGCGAGCCACCTGAAGAGCTCCCAAGCACCCATCAAAAGCTGTATGACATGATCGTCCGCAGATTCCTCGCTGTTTTCAGCAAGCCCGCTATGCTCGAAAGCACGCATGCAGATTTGGACATAGGCGGTCAAAGGTTCTTCCTCCGCGGTCAAAGAATACTCGATCCAGGATGGCTTGAATCCTACGGAAAGTATGTTTCCTACGAGGAACAAATGATTCCGGAGATAGAGAAAGGCGAAGAGCTGAAAGTCAAGAACATTCTGTTGGAGGAAAGAAGGACACAACCGCCGCCCAGATTTAACCCAGCATCGCTCGTGAAAGAGATGGAGGCGCGCGGTCTCGGGACGGAGGCGACCAGAGGCCCCATTGTGCAAACCCTTTACCAGCGCGGGTATATTCAGGGTAGACAGATAACGGTTACACGGCTGGGGGAAACCGTGGTTGAAAGTCTTAGGATATGTCCGGCAATTCTGAGCGAGGAACTCACCGCCAGATTCGAGCGGGAGATGATGGAAATTCAGGAAGGAAAGGCAAATTGGGAAGACGTTGTCAAAAAAGCTGAGCGAGAACTCTCCACTTTGCTGGAAGAAATGAAAGCGAGGGAGAAAGAGGTCGGAGAGAGATTGATTGAGGCTTACAAGCTTGCCTTGAGAAAATCCTTTGGAAAATGCCCAAAGTGTGGAAAAAATCTGAGAATGGTGATTGCACAAAAGAGCGGGAAGAGGTTTGTCGGCTGTGAGGGTTATCCATCCTGCGACTTTTCTCTGCCACTACCTCAGCAGGGAAGCATAGAAATTCTAGATACTCCTTGCAAGATCTGTGGTTGGCCGGTCATTCTCGTGAGAAGAAGTGGCAAGCGACCTTACAGAACATGTTTGAACCCATCTTGTTCGTCGAAAAATCGCTTGAAGGATGTGTATAACCAGCAGGAATAAATCATCTTTATAAAATAACTCATCCCAAGTAAAAGGGAGGTGATAGAAATAAAGAGGACCATCGCGGAGATAAACGAGAAAATCAAGCGAGGGGATGCCGTAATTCTCACGGCGGAAGAGATGGTAGAATTGGTCAGGGAAAAAGGTGCCGAGGCAGCCGCAAAGGAAGTTGACGTTGTGACCACAGGAACATTCGGCCTCATGTGTAGTTCTGGAGCATTTCTAAACTTCGGTCACTCGGATCCTCCGATAAAATTCGGAGGAGGAGAAGTCTACCTGAATGACGTTCCGGCCTACGCTGGCCTAGCTGCAGTCGATGTGTACATAGGTGCAACGGCTCTCTCCAGGAGCAAGGGCATTGAGTACGGCGGCGGCCACGTCATCGAGGATTTAGTCAGCGGGAGAGAGATAGAGTTGGAGGCCAAAGCATATGGGACCGACTGTTATCCGCGACGAGAAATAAAGCTTACGTTCACGATTCACGATCTGAACCAGGCGATCCTCTGTAACCCAAGAAATGCTTACCAGCGATACGTCGCAGCGACAAATTCAACAGACGAAACGCTTTACACATATATGGGCACGCTTCTTCCGAAATTCGGAAACGTGACATTTGCGGGAACGGGTGAGCTTGGTCCGCTCGCGAAAGATCCGAACTACGAAACTATTGGAATCGGAACTAGGATTTTCTTAGCCGGTGCCCAGGGATATATAGTAGGCGAAGGAACGCAGCACGATCCAAAAAAGCAACGTGGAACGATAATGGTTGCTGGAGATCTAAAGCAGATGGATGCAAAATATCTACGTGGTGCGACAGTACATAAGTACGGGACGTCGCTTTTTGTGGGAATCGGAATACCCATTCCGATTATCAGTGAGCGAGTTGCCGCATCTGCCGGAATCAGCGATGAGCAAATAATGATAGATCTTCTAGACTATGGGGTTCCGAGACGGGAAAGGCCGATTATCAGGAAAGTCAGCTATGCTGAGTTAAAGTCCGGTAAAGTGGAGATTTACGGAAAGGATGTTCCCGTTAGCCCGCTTAGCAGCATAAAAATCTCGAGGGAGATTGCAGAGAAGCTTAAGGAGCTCATAGAAAAGGGAGAATTCTTGCTTTCCGAGCCCGTCGCAAGACTTTCGACGGAGAGGGAATTCAAACCAATGCGTCAGCCGGAAAGGGTTATTGTGGCCAAAGATTTGATGACGAGGGAGGTTATAACCTGCAAGCCGGAAACCCCGATAGCGGAGGCTGCAAGAATTCTAGCTAGGGGAGGCTTCGATCACTTACCAGTGGTAGACGACTCAGGGACCCTAGTTGGTATTGTCACTTCTTGGGATCTAGCCATCTCTATAGGTTCTGGCAAAAACAAGGTTGCCGAGATAATGACGAGAAAGGTGATAACGGCCGTAGAGAATGAACCTATCGAATCGGTCGCCAGAAAACTAGATGAGCATGGCATCTCGGGGGTCCCAGTTATTGACGCCTTCCGCAGGGTTGTTGGAATAATCACTACCGACGACATCTCCAAGCTGATCGGGAAGAGGAGGTGATTTCATGAAAAAGAAAATTCTTCTGAAATATTCAGCAACGAAAGCAACGGAACCGGTGCTGGCTTCAGCTATAAAAGAGACTGGACTCCTTGTCAACATCCTCTACGCGGACATCGACAGTTCCGGTGGAGAAATAATGATTTCTGTGGACGCACCTCAGCATGAGCTAGAAAGACTCCTTCAGAAACTCAGAGATTTGGGTGTTGAGGTGGAAGAGATCAGAAGAGTCATAAAGCTCGATGAGTCGCGCTGCGTTCATTGTGGCGCTTGCGTTTCGATATGTCCGACGCAAGCTTTACGTCTCACAAATGATTTCTCCTTGAAGCTTGATGAAGAAAAGTGCGTTTATTGTGAGGCATGCATTCCGACATGCCCCATGAGAGCTCTCAAGATCGGGAGGTGGTAACCTTTCTAACGGCGAGATGGAGACGAGGAGAAACAACTCTGCTCATTAAGGCTAAATCCAAAGAAGCGATTCTTGCAGCCATTGAGGCGGCTAAGCAAGCTAGATTCGAAATAGAAGGATACGTTCTGCGTTATCCCGAGTTCAGATATTCTCTCCATCCGCTGAAAATTAGGGACCCTGAGAAGCCAAAGGTGGTTTCTCTTATGTTGAGAGCAGCTGAAATCGCAGGTGTCGGACCTTTTGCAGCGGTAGCAGGAGCTATCGCTCAGGTTGCTTCCGTAGCAGCTTCCGAGGTGGGTGGGGCTATTGTTGAGAACGGTGGAGACATCTCGGCGTCCGGAAAATTCGATTTTTCGGTCGGAATCTTCGCCGGGGATTCTCCACTTTCGGGTACCATCGGCTTCAGGATAACAAGTGGAGATCTCCCAATCGGCATATGCACGAGTTCCGGAACCGTTGGTCATTCTATAAGTTTTGGTGTGGCAGACGCAGTTGTAGTAGTAGCAGACGAAGCCTCGGTTGCAGATGCGGCAGCAACTGCAATAGCAAATGAGGTGACAGGAGAAGACATCGAACAATCTATAAAAAATGGCTTGGAAAAAGCCGACGAGATAGACGAAGTAAGAGGGTGTCTAATAATTCGCGGAAAAATGGCTGGAATGAAAGGAAAGCTTCCCAAGCTTATTCCGACCGAAAGAAAAAGTGTTTTAAAAGAAATAGATTGGGTCTAATCGGTGAATCAATTGGAAAACCGAAAATATCTTTTGATTTTTGTAGCCCTCGTCTTGGCAGGCTTATTGTGCTATTTCATTTTCAGGATTGGGCGCTCTAAAACTTCCGAAAATTTCCCAAGCTTTGTGGAAAGAATAGTAATAGTCAAAAGGGTGATCGACGGGGACACAATTGAATTAAACAACGGTGAGAGGGTAAGGCTTGTCGGAATAAACGCTCCAGAGCTTTACCACGATCCTCCTGAGCCCGGGGCGTTAGAGGCTAAAGAATTCTTAGAAAACCTGTGTCCTCCTGGGTCAACAGTAGGTCTGAACGTTGACGACATGAAACCACATGATTTCTACGGCAGAACTCTGGCGGTCGTCTATGTGCTAGTGGATGGAAAATGGATAAACGCGAATGCGGAGCTGCTTAAGCACGGTTTTGCTGAAATTTTATTCATTCCACCATCGGAGTTCAACCCATGGGAGTGGCTAGAGGATTAAAAAATTGTGCCTGCCATGAAAGAGAGCAGACCGAAAAACATCCCGAGTTTACAATAGTTTGAGGCCATCGCTGCAGATTTCTTTGTTTGGGCTTTCACAATTTCACCTATGGCCGTGATGAAAGCGAACAACGACATCGGTAAAAAGAGAACGTAACCTGTTCTCAATATGCCGCAAACAAGCGGTAAGGGAGACAAGCAGATGGCAACAAGAACAAATATACTGGCAACGGCCGCACCAGTTCTTTTACCATATCTTATTGGAAATGTTTCTAATCCCAGTCTTTTATCTCCCTCGAAATCCTGGATGGATTTTATGATTTCCCTTCCAACAGTCGAGAAGAAAGATAGAAGAACAAGCAAAAGCAAGGACGCCGGTAGAAACTCTTGTCTGAAAGGATAGAGTGCAATCCCGCCGAAAAGAAATGTGGATCCAACGAGATATCCGATCGTAATGTTGCCTGGCAATCCGGTTCGCTTGAGTCGGGCCGAGTATGCTACAAGCATGAGAGCGTTGAATCCGGCTAAAAGCAAGCATGGCATGTTTCTCATGAGCGTGGCGGTCGCAAATCCAGTGAGAAATAGAATCTTGGAGATTTTAACAGCTTCAGCCGGCTTTATTTTTCCAGAAGGTATTGGTCTATCCGGCCTGTTGATCTTGTCGATCTTCCTGTCGAAGAAATCGTTGATGGCGTTTCCGCCTCCCGAAATCATAAACGCGGTCAAAAAGGCGAGCAGGTAGAAATACCAGTCTGCTTTACCTCCGGCTACAAAAGCTCCGATGATGACAGCTATGCCCGCCAGCAGACAGTTCAGCGGTCGTATGAGCTTCAAGCCAGCAGATAGTTTCTCGATTTTTGACGGAATATGTTCACCCACCCCTCTCTCCCCGCAAATAACTTAAGAGTTATCCCGGAGCTTCTACCAGACGATGAACGAAATTACTCTGGAAGACTCTATTATGAAGCTCGTCGAGGAAATAAGATTCTACGAGATCAGAAGGATGAAGCTTATCAAGAAAATTCTGGAGAAAAATGTTTTCTCCAAGCTGAAAATGAGGATACAAAAGTTGACCATGGACGAAATTTCTGTTTGTGGAGTGGACGGAGGAATGTTGCAGTTGCAGTTGAACGGTTTAGATGTTGTCGCGATCAGAGCTGTGGCCGTCGTTTTTCATTATCTAGCAGGTAGACTGGCTTCGGTTGAATATTTTCCTTCAGGTCCAGCCCCAATTCATTTCTTTTTGGTCAAGGAGCCGTTAGACAAAGTTAAGACGGACTCATTGGCAGGCATGAGAAGACAAATACTAGAAGTTTCTAGGGCTAGAGAAGTGATAGGGAAAGGGGCAGCGCAACTCGTTTTGTTAGATGGATCGATTCTTCCGCAATATGTAGAGAGATTTCAGGATTGCAGGGAGTACGCCGAGCAATATGACGAGCTTATAACCTCATATAGAAGGCTTTTCGAGGAAGCAGAAAGCAAGGGCGTTTTGTTGGCCGGCCTTGTGAAGGATAGCAGGGGAAAGAGATTTTGTCAAATGCTTGCAGAGTTAGCAGAGTTGGACGGAGAAGATAAAGACTTTCTTCTCAGCTACCGCGATATCGCTATTCTCGATGAAATCTTATCCGAGAAAGAGCGTACGATCGCTTTCCCTTACACCGAGGAATTTCCTCCGCAAACCTTGGGAGGTCTTGAGGATTTCGGTAGAAAAGTTAACGTATTCTATGCGAGGATGTCGCAGTTTGATGTGCCGTTTCGTGTTGAGTTTTTAGCAACCAGGAATTCTGAAGAAGTTGCGGATGAACTCTCCTCGATCTTGGAATTCCTCTTTTCTTTCGGTTTTGGGTTTTCGATTCCACCCGTCCTGGTGGAGGCAGATTTCAGAGCGAGATTAAGAGAGGAGGCGGAATGGATCCAAGAAAGGGTTTTCGATGTTATTGGTCCAAGATTCTTGACGAGGCGGGATCGGAGACCTCTGTGAGGTGGTCTGGTGGAGCTAGGTACTGTCATCGCTACGCCCGATGGGCCCACTCCCAGAAAATTCTGCTTTGTGGTAAAAGAAGGAGTTGTGGTTGGACTAAACAAGTTTGTGAAAGTAGAAGTCGACGGAAACTGGGCTTACGGTTATGTCAAGAACGTTGTGAGAATGAACAGGTATTTCCAAAAGACCGATGCTGTGTGGGAATATGAAAGAGGGGGAGGATTGAGCGCGGCTTTTCCGACGAGCATGTGGGAATATTCCATCGCAGAGGTTTGGGTTTTTGGATATTTGAAAGAGGGTTTTCTCAGAAGACCCTCCTTGCCACCATCGCCAGGCAAAGTTGTTTTCGATTTAACGGATGAAGAACTTAGATTTGTGCTCGGTTTAGACGAAGATGGATTAGAAATTGGGGAACTCGAGGAGCAAAATCTCCTAGTTAGACTTAACCCAACTCGTCTTTTACAGAAACATCTCGCCGTGCTCGCGATGTCCGGTGCAGGAAAAAGTAACTGCGCAAAGGTGATTGTGGAGGAGCTTTTGAAGAGAAACCCGGAGAGAGGGAGGCCAGCAGTTCTGATATTTGACGTTCACGGGGAATATTCTGATCTGGTTCGAAGTTTTCCCGGACAGGTTGTTGAGGTTAAGGCAGAGAACATTAAAATAAATACTTCTGAGCTGACGGTTTGGCATTTCCGAGAATTCATTCCAGAAATGACTGGCAGCCAAGCCAGAGAGCTCGCTCAAATACTCGATGATCTCAAATCGAAGAAAGGATTTTTCGAGATCTGGGACATCATAAATCGTCTACGGGAGTTGGAAGGATTAAACAAGAATCTGAGAGGGGCGTTGGAAGGATGGCTTTTTGACTTACAATCTCTTGGTATTTTCGGCAGAGAAGACTGTCCTAGATGGGACTCGCTGATTTTTCCAGGACGCGCAGTTGTGGTGAACATGGAAAGGATGACGAGTCTGACGAAGAAGCAGATTCTGCTGACATACATTGTTAACAGGATTTTCCATCTGCGGAGGAGAGGACTAGTCCCACCGATAGTTCTGGTGATCGAAGAAGCACACACTTTTGCCCCAACGGAAGCAGCGATTTCTAAACATGTTCTGGAGACGGTCGCAAGGGAAGGAAGAAAATTCCACATTTCGCTCGTTGTCATTTCCCAGCGACCTGTTAGGCTTTCGACCACGTTGCTCTCGCAAACGAACACGAATATAATCTTAAGGATAACGAATCCATATGATCTTGAACACATAAAGAAATCTTCCGAAATGGTGACCGGGGAGGTGGCAGAATCTATATCTAGTTTAGCTGTTGGTGAAGCACTTGTCGTTGGAGAAGCCGTGAACGTTCCAATCTTCGTTAGAATCAGGCGAGTATCATCACCCATCTCCTTTGAATTTAGCTTGGAAGAAGCAGCAAGACTTTACGAGCTTTCGCTTTCCGTCGGAATTGAGAGAACTGCGAAAGAAGAGCACTCATCGAGCCTTAGTATGACATCTGACGGAAGCACCTGTTCCTCCGCATACTCGTCCAGAACCGGTGAGAGATCGACATGAAAGAAATTGAGAGTGATGCAGCTCTCGATCGGTTCTTGAGTGCAAGGAAGGGAGCCGGTTGTCCGAAAACGCCTATACTGCTGAACGGCTCTGCGGAGTAATTGATGTTCGCCTTTTAAGAATTCCTTCCCTACGAGTTTTGCATTTAGACCCTCCAAAATTTCGGAGCAGAGCTCTTCCTCAATGGAAACGACCGGAAATCCTAAATGAGAAGCTAATAAAATCGTTCTGAGATCCGTAAGAGATATTTCTCGTTCCTCGAGGAAAAGCAATCTTCTGGCCAGCTCGTCCAAGATCTCTGGCAGATAAAGGGCGAAGATTTCGCCGTTTCGCAAAAGCTGGTTTACAAATGTATATTTTATGACGTGCTTTCTTACTTGAATCAGTTTATCTCTGGCCAGCCAAGAATACGTAACTGAAGGTATGAAAAGGTCTCCATCTAGGAGAAGACGTACCCTTCTGAAATTCTGGAAAGAAGAGAGAATCCCAACATCGCAGACAGCTCCGTATCTAAACATCAACTGGCTTTTAAAACGAGGAGGTTAAATAATCCGAACATTTAAAAATCAAGTCTTATTTTCTGGTTTTTTATGAACTTCAGAACCTCCTCGAGTGTTGGCATGGAGGGCATTGCTCCGATTTTTGTCACAACCAAGCTTCCCACCGCGTTGGCGAAGATGGCAGTTTTTCTCACATCCCATCCTTTCAGAGTTCCATAAATAGCGCCTCCCATAAATCCATCTCCTGCTCCAGTTCT
Organism: Candidatus Hadarchaeales archaeon; assembly: GCA_038823825.1. Lineage (NCBI taxonomy): Archaea > Methanobacteriati > Hadarchaeota (SeqCode) > Hadarchaeia (SeqCode) > Hadarchaeales (SeqCode) > Hadarchaeales archaeon (SeqCode). Next base: position 113,196 of record JAWBCC010000003.1, read on the forward strand.
ATCTACCACTTCAACGTCGGGCACACCCAGATATCCTCTTTGATCCCCCTCCGCGTAGTAACATCCTTTTGGACCCAGTGTGAGGAAAACCCTCCTCGCGTATCTTAAAACCTTGTTGACCCCTCTCTCTATGTCTTCCCCAAAAAGAAAGCGTAACTCTTCGTCATTCATTTTGACAATATCAGCCATCATAAGACCTTGCACGATCATCCTCTTTGCCTTAGTTTCGCTATCCCACAAGTTCAGCCTGAGATTAGGGTCAAAGGAAATTATCGCCCTGTTTTTCCTTGCGACTTCTATGGCTTTCAAAGTTGCACTCCTTGAGGGTTCACAAATCATAGAAATGCTGCCAAAATGGAAAATCCTGCAGCCCGCGAGCTTTTCTCTGTCGATTTCCGATGGTTTGAGATTCGCATCAGCGCCTCTTCTAAACTCAAACCTCCGCTCCCCCGTTTCATCAACGAAGACGAATGCTAGAGTAGTCCCGATTTTATCTTTCAAGATTCCATCGACATCGACTCCAGCTTCGCTCATAGTTTTTATCAAAAATCTTCCAAATTGGTCATCTCCAACCTTCCCGATGAATGCGGTTTTTAGTCCGAGTCTTGCACACGCAACGGCAACGTTTGCTGGGGCACCTCCTGCACAACAGGTGAAAGTCTTACCTCCATCCTTCGAAATCATATCCACCAAAAGTTCTCCCAAGCATATGACGTCAAGACGCTTCATCTTTTCTCCTTCAAAGGCTGCCTTTTTATTTCTTCCCTATAAACCCATCAAAACAAAGAGTGAAAGCGGAGCATTAAGAGTATTACCTTTTAAGAGTAATCCCCATACCGCCGGCTTCAATGATTCGCCGTAGGGGTAAAAATAAATTGCATATATATGGGAGTTTCACCCAATTTCTTCAGGGTGAATGGAATGCAAATCAGAGTAAATCTCACATACATCTCGGCGGAAAGATTGATGGAGCCCGGGGAGACCGGTCCGCCTCAGGTACAGATCTCCACGAATGTGAATATCATCGGTGCTGAATTTAAACGAGAAAACTTGGTAATCCCCTTTATAGTGACCATAAACTATTCCCCTTCTATTGCTCAGATAAGCATGAAAGGTCAAGCATTTATCTCGGGTGAACCGGACGAACTGAAAAAGATAGAGACTGGATATAAGGGAAAATCCCCACCATCTCCGCAAATACTACAAGCCATAACGAGTGCATCCTTGATCGAAGCGACAATCATTTCAAGATCCCTAAACATACCCCCACCACTTCCTCTGCCTTCCATCTCTCAGCAGATGAAATCCGAGGATAAGGAGAAACCGTCCTATGTTGGTTGAGGGTTCCTGTAGGTTGGACCCGGCAAACTGGCTCCCGGCCGCCATGCCCTGCAGGAGCTCTGGAGTCTCTCCAGCCATGGCTGCAGGTCCACCAGCCGGGACCAGGTCGATAGGTCCGTTCCAAGATAGGTAGATTAAATGGAAGTAGTGGTGAGACTTCATCCAAGCCTCAAATCCGAAATAGGAACATGCGAGGTCAGAGTGCAGATATCAGATTATGAGACAATTGATACGCTTATGATGAAAATAAGTCGCAGATATCCGAAGCTCCTAGAAATGGTTATCGATCCAACTACGGGTGACATAAGAACAGACTTCGAGATTTTATTAAACGGCCGGAGGATAAAAGATATCCATACAAAGCTAAAGCACAAGGACGAGATTTCTGTAAATCCGGTTCAAACTTAAAGTTTCTTTTTCATGGTGAGTTCAATCATTTTTTCAATTTCCATTTTAAGCGGTTCTGGGAGATCTGTGAGAATATTCGGATTCATAAAACCCTTCACTATGAGAGATCTTGCCTCGTCTTCTGAGAAGCCACGAGACATGAGGTAAAAAATTTGTTCCTCCGCGATCTTTCCCACCGCCGCCTCATGTGAGAGTTCCGTCCCCTCGACCTCGGCTATAAGTTCCGGAAACGCTCTGATCACAGCACCTTCTGAAAGTATCAATCCCATGCACTCCAGGTGCCCCCGACTCTCCTTATCTTTCCCGATTAGCAGTCCCCTGGCAGTCATATCAGCCCGGTCGGCCGCAACAGATCTCGAAATTATTTCACCCCTACTTTTCTTTCCTTCCAAGAGTATCTTTGTCCCAGCGTCTATCTTAGATTCTCCAGAGCCGTAGATTATGGAATTGAAAACAGCTCTTGACCCATCCCCGCGACAGTAGGCGGTTGGAAACATCTGTAGACTTCTGACAGGCTTCAACGAAACATAGTTGCTCACAAACGTAGCACCATCTTCGAGCAATACTCCGGTTCTCGGTCTGACAATCAGTTCTTCTCCCCACGCGTGGATCATCGTGAATGTCAGTTTTGCGTTTTCTTTGACGAAAAATTCGGAAATTCCAACGTGTAGCCCACTGCGAACATTTGGATGCACGGTACAACCGGTTATTATATGTGCTTCCGACCCTGGCTCGGCGAGTATCACATTGTGTACATTTTGGTCCAAATTGTTTGTGGAGATGAAAAGACATGCTTGTAGTGGCAGCGTTATTTTTTGATTTTCAAAAATCCTGATGAAATAACCGTTGTCCCATTCATTTGCTGCCAATCGGGTGTATTCATCCGCTTCTTTGTCGATGATCGACCAGACAAATTTTTCAAGCCATTTATATTTTTTCATGGCATCCCTCACGCTCATGATTTCAGCCTTTCCTTCGAAAGCTTTCTGGATCCTTGAGAACACAACAGAATGATCTATCTGAAAATACGCCCCGGATCTATCATTCATATCTGGCCTAACTCCGACCTCTTGCGCTCTTTCAGCTATATCCCTTGGGAGCTCAGAAAGCTGGCAGGGACCCCAAGCCTTAGCTGTTCTCTTAAATTTCCACCCCTCGCCAATCAACACCTCTTCTCCAGACATTTTTCGCACCATTTGTATCCGTTTCTCATTATTTGGTTAAAGATCTTCTCAGGATCGCCACTGCAAGCGACGGTACCATTTATAATAACGTGTGCCCTGTGAACTCTTACATGTTTCAAAATGTGCCCCGTGTGTGTGACAAGTAAACCGCTTCTTTCTTCGAGGAATTCTCCTATGATCCTACCTATCGCGTGTAAGTTCTCTACGTCGACCCCCGAATCTGGTTCATCAAATATAGCAAACTTCGGATTTTGTGCCATTACCTGCAGGATCTCCGAACGCTTGATTTCACCGCCCGAAAATCCTACATTGAGATCGCGTTCTAGAATCTCCTGCGATAGGTTAAGACTTCGCGTCAATCCAAGTATTCTCTCCTCATTACTCAGTCTGGTTACAATGGTTTTCAGTTTGACACCTTTCACGGCGGGTGGCGACTGATAGGCTACGCCAAGCCCAAGTTTAACGCGTTCATTAAGCGGCAGGTTCGTTATATCTCGACCGTCAAAGATTATTCTCCCGCTTACAACTTTGTAAGCTGGGTGACCGAGAATACTCATAATCAGCGAAGACTTCCCTGAACCATTAGGTCCGAAGATCACATGTACTTCTCCGCTAGGAATTTCTAACTCTACATCGTGAAGTATTTTCCTTCCAGCGATTTCAACTGAAAGTTTTTCGATCTTCAACATGTCCATAAAAACTCTGTCAATTTCGTTTATATGAATGAAGTTTCTTTCTCGAAGCAGAGATATTAACATACGTTGTGTGAACATTCATTGTGCAGCCAGAGGTTGTTTTCGTCGGCAGGTCGAATGTTGGCAAGTCCAGCCTGATAAGAGCACTTACGGGACTGCAGGTCAGAGTGGGAAGAAGACCCGGACTCACTAGGAGAATTTTGAGGTATCCTCTTGATGGTCTCTCGATTGTTGATATGCCAGGTTTTGGCTTCATGGCTGGTTTACCCAGAAAAGTTCAAGAAAAAGTAAAAACGCAAATTGTCAGATATCTGGAGGGGAATAAGGAAAAGATACTCTTTGCCATAGAGGTTCTCGATGTCAGAGCGTTTTTAGAAATATGCAAGCGATGGGAGAAAAGAAACCAGATTCCAGTGGATGTTGAGATGTTTTATTTCCTCGATGAGTTGGGTCTTGATCCGATTTTGGCGATCAACAAAATTGACATCATCCATCCGCTAGATAGAGATTTCATTTTGGATGCTATTTGCGAAAAACTTGGTATGTTGCCTCCTTGGCGGCAATGGCTAGACATAGTAGTTCCAGTTTCAGCGAGAACTGGCGAGGGCCTAAAGGAGCTTCGAGCTCTTATACTCGATAGGCTCAAAAGAAAGAAAGCGGAACATTTGATAAAGTGTTTTAAGAAGTTCTGATTTCGGAAAACGCAGGCACTTTAACCATTTTTTCCAGAATCGTGGAAAGATCGAAGGGGAGCTTTTCACCTTTTCTCAAATTCTCAACTGCGAGAAGGGTTTCCAATCCTATTTTTATCATGTCTTCCTCCAGCTTTGATTTCTTGATATCTTCCTTAAGCTCTATGGGTCCACTCTCTCCGGGCGATGCGAGAATCGCGAGAATCTCGCCCACGCGAATTTTCCCGGCTCTTTTCATCTGATAGAAATCTCTGAGAATACAGTAGACAGAAAACTCCATTGAGCTTGCAAGTACTCCCATTTGCTTGTATGAGTCAAGCTTGGGTTTCAAGATCTCGTAGAGAGGAGAGAAATATGGTGTTTCTCTGAAGTATAAGTCATCTTTAACGTGTGTGATACCAATCCATAGATTTCGCAAAAATTCATAGCCGTACATTTCCGCGGTTCCCACAATTATCGGAACCAGTTCTGGATCGGCAATCGCTGGAAATTCTGCTCCGACCACGGCTTGGGTGGTTCTCTCATCCCTCACACAACCAGTTGTTATAACAAGATGACCTGGCTTGACAAAGTTTTGAAGTGCGCCAGCTGTACCGAGTCTTAAAATCGTTAATGGACCTTCTGTCAATTCGATAGCTTCTGGGAGAGTTATCGCAGCACTCGCCGGACCCATACCCGTTGCGAAAGCAGAAACCATGATTCCCTTGTATTCGCCGTGAACTACGGTCAGACCTCTGTCTCCATCGATTATCTCCGAATTTTTAAGATACTTGCTGATTTTTCTCACTCTTCCTGGAGATCCGGCTGTAAGAATATTTGGGTAAAATTTTTCAGACTCGAGGTGATATGCCTTGCCAGTAGGTGTTTTGAAAGTTATCCTCATTTCCTCCTTATAAATTTTGTCTGCAATGTTAATAAACCACAAGAAGTAAGATGTTTGAAGGAATGGGGAAATTAGAAATAACGCTTCTGGTTGGAGATCTAACAAAGCAGGAGGCCGACGCGATTACGAATCCTGCCAACAGTTTGATGTTCATGGGCGGGGGTGCAGCCGGAGCTCTGAAAAAAGCAGGAGGAGAAGAGATAGAAAAAGAAGCTCGGATGAAGGCGCCCATACCAGTGGGAAAGGCAGTGGCAACGACTGCGGGTAGACTGAAAGCGAAATTTGTCATTCATGCCCCCACGATGGAACGTCCTGCCATGCCAACAACTAGAGAAAAGGTCTATCTTGCCACAAAGGCTGCAATAGAATGTGCTGACGAGGTTGGCGCAAAGAGTTTAGTGATCCCCGGAATGGGCACAGGAGTGGGTGGTTTATCTTTTGAGGAGGCCGCGGAGGCAATGATTTCCGCTATCAAAGAGATTTCTAAGAAATTAAAAAATCTTCAAAAAATAATTCTTTGTGACATAAACGAGCAAATGGTCAAAGCTTGGAGAAAGGAACTAGAGCGGCAAGGTTTACTTTGAGAATTCTACAACCTCGAGCAGATCTGCAATGCTTTTAATCACCGCATCGGGCCCATATTTCTCTAGCAACTCGCGTCGCATCAGCCCAGTCAAGACCGCGACAGTTTTTGCTCCAACCTTTTTCCCATCTCTGATGTCGTTCCAGTAGTCTCCGACTATTACGCATTCCTGCGGTTTGACGCCTAGCTTTTCAATCGCAATCCTAAAGATTTCTTCCTTGGAGAAGTGATGTTTTTCATTCAGGTCTTTTATAGCATCCCTGCCCGTCACGATCGTGTCCACAAATTCTCCAAGACCGAGCGAATCTAACTCTAGCTTTAATCTTTGGGCAGGGAGAATGCAGCTTGTGATGACGGCAATGGGAATTCCCTTTTCCTTAAGTTTTTTGAGAGTTTCTAAACTTCCATTGATCGGTTTGTTTCCCGCATCCTCCTCTCTGTATCTCTCCAAAAATTTCAGCCAGAACTTGTGCAAGTCTGTTTCAGGTCCGAGTCTTTCTAGAATCACATCATCAAGTGTGTCGTCGATGTACCTCTTCAGAAACTCGTCCCAGCTGATAGTTTTCCCACCCTCTTGTGCGATGAGTTCGTTGAAGACCACGAAAAACCTAGGAAGAGTATCAACGAGAGTCCCATCGGTGTCGAAAATTACAGCCTTAGCTTGGATTTTTTGACTAGACATGACGGGTCCCTTTAATCCTAGTTCTCAACACTTCATGAAGTTTTAAACTTTTTCATGTCTTGAAAAAGAATAAAAAACAAAGACGCATTAGTCAAAGGGTGAGTTGATGGAAAGAAGAAACGCCATAAATCTGATCTCAGGTGGGGTAGACTCCGTTACTACTGCCTATTACGTCAACAAAGTTTTGAAGCCAGCCAAGCAGCTTCTCATATTCTGCAACTACGGACAAAGGACATATGTTGAGGAGGAGTTTTGCATAAAAAAGATTTCGGAGCTTTTGGGTGTTCCGCTCAAAATAATCGATCTCCGCTGGCTCGGGGAGATAAGCACATCTCTGCTCACGAAGCCAGACGTGCCTATCCCGGAAACGAAAACAGAAGATCTTTGGGATCCGGACAAAGCAAAACAAAGAATACTACGATGGTGGGACCCATGCAGGAATGCGATTCTTCTTCTCGTGGGTCTTGCACATGCGGAATCCTTCTATATTTCAAAGGGAGAAAGATATGATGTTTACATTGGAATAAGACGGGAGACTCCTGTGAGGATGAAGGATAATACCCCCGAATTCATGGATGAGATGAACAGACTCGCAGAACATGCGACCCATCACGGTGGATATAGACTACTTGCTCCACTGATCGAGCATGACAAGGACATGGTCGTGAAGCTAGGCGAGTCTCTTGGAGTTCCTTGGGAATACACGTACAGCTGTTATCAGGGCGGTGGACTTAAAGATGTGGGTGGGAGGATTCTGCCCGTCCACTGTGGAATCTGCTCAAATTGCAGAAGAAGGGCCATAGCTTTTAAAGATGCAGGCGTCAAGGATCCAAGCATCTACGCAAAACCGCCCATCTAGAATCGATTAAACTTAAACATCGTGAATGTTTTTCGGGGGATAGATCTGGAAGTCATTGAGATTCGGAAATGGACGGATGGTTCAGAAGAGAAAATAAAGAGGTCGCTGGCAGAGAAAAAAATCGTCGCAATACTATGTGATGTTCCACTCGTGGAGGAAATGGAAATAAAGAAAGCTGATGATGGGCTTCTTCTCGGTCCTTGTTGTTCATTCTCGCTTATCAACGGCAAGGGCGTGGGAATATGGAACGAGATCAAAAAAGGACCAATTGGGCTTATCGGAAGTTCCTCAAGCGGTCTCAGGATGTTGGCTTGCATGCTCTCGGAAGTGGGAATATCACATGCCATACATGTGGGATGGCGGGATTTCTCCCAGGCGATCGGAGGTCTCTCAACGATAAAAGCTCTAAAGTTTCTTAAGGAAGATCCCGATACAGAATGTATAGCAGTCATCGGAGTTCTGCCAAACCAGCAAGTTGTGAAGAGAATAATGAAGGAGACGGAGGGCGATAAACCAGTGCTTTTTCTTTTTCTGGGTTATAAAGCTGAGGAATTGCAGACTCTTGAGAAATTTGCTCAGAGGGTGGCTCAAATAGTTGGTTGCGAGTTAAAACCTGAGCCATCAGACGAGAAACTTGAAAAGTTTGCGGAAGAAGAAGCCTCCAAGCTTGCATACGGGCAAAAATACGTAAGGGGCATTTTTTCTGGAAGGTTCGCTTGTGTCGAAGCTCAGCTGATCCTGTCGTGGTTTGGTAAAACGGTTTATTCAAACGTTCCACTTAAACCGCGACTCAGGCTTCCGGATCCGACTTCTAGTCAGGGGCATACGTTTGTTGATATTTCCATGCCGGAGCCCAGTCCAGGGGTCAACCCGATTGTTGATCCAAGCCCCTACGTGGAGAGAATTGTTAGGGAAGCGAAAGATGAGCAGATCGGCGCCTTGGTTTTTGACATTGTTTTGGGTCATGGTGCTCACGAGGATCCTGCATCAGTCCTCTCTGAGGCGGTCATCAAAGCTCGCAGAGTTTGCGAGTCTACTATGGGATATCTTCCGGTTTTTGCCACCATAGTCGGAACGGATAAGGACCCCCAAAATCTAAGCAAGCAGAGGAAGAAATTGGAAGAAACAGAGGTGATTTTGACATCTTCGACATCTAGAGCTATCACATTGGCCGCCATGACTGCGGGGTTTCAAAAATGATAGTAAAATTTAAACCGGTGATTTTGCCGGTTATCACAAAATGGGTTGCGGAAAAAATTCTCAAATCCGGCGATGGAGAGTTAGAGGTCTCTCTCGATCTCGGTTTATCAAAAGCAAAAGTGACTATCTCCGGTGGTTTGGTCAGTCTTCCAACTGGCGATGTTATCAGTTTGAAAGTTTTAGAAAAATTGGAAGAGGGGGACGTTTACATTGTTCGCGAAAACGAGATTTTCAAGGCAGAGTTTTTTGCCGAAGGTAAGTATTATCGATTGTTTGCTCCTTATCCAGAAGATGCTCCAACACTAGAAATCTCCGGAATAAGAATGCATAGGACGGAAGAAGTGACTCCATGGGAGGATGCAAAGATGAAAGTGGTATCCATAAAGGTTTTCCCCAATGCATCCGTGCTGGATATAGGAACCGGGCTGGGTTACACGGCCATATGGTCGATCAACTTCGGTGCTTCCTCCATAATGACAATTGAAAAAGACCAGAATGTTTTAAAAATGGCGGAGATTAACCCTTGGTCGAGGAAGCTCGCCGATACAAGAATAACCATCCTACTCGGAGACGCGTCGGAGTTGATCGAAAAATTCGACGATTGTTTGTTCGACAGAGTGATAAACGATCCTCCCCGCTTTGCCTTGGCAGGAGAACTCTACAGCCGGGAGTTTTATTATGAGATTTTCAGGGTTTTAAAACCAAAAGGGTGGCTTTATCACTACGTCGGAGAACCAGGGAAACGGAGAAGAAAGGACATACCGGCAGGAGTTATAAAAAGGTTAAAGGAGTGCGGTTTTGAAAAAATCCGTAGGCAGGATGTAGGAATCGTAGCCAGAAAACCGGCAGGTGTCTGATTTGGTCAGAAAGAAAAGAAATGGACGCATCATAGATTTCATACCGGGAATATTCGGGTCCATGGTTTTTGTTTTGCTCTGCATTCTGTTTTTCGTCAGTGGATTCAAAGGGGAATCATCTTACTTGAGTCTTTCATTGGATAAGCCATGGGGAATTTTTACGTCGACCTACGTGCATGCGGATTTTAATCATCTCTGGAACAATATTTCGGCCATCCTAATTTTCTCATCAATGATTTTCGTCGTAAACATGTGGGTACCTAAAAAAATCAGAAAAACCATAAGTTCGACTATGCTTGTTCTTCTTTTCTTCACCGGACCTCTGGTGGGTTCCTTAGAGTATCTGATTTGGCTAGCTACTAGTAGTTTTGACGTTTCTTCGGTTGGAGCTTCCGATGTCGTCTATGCGGTCTCTGCTCTCGCTCTGGTTTCATTTGGTCTAAACATTCCGATTTTCTGGAAGGTGTCATCTGGGCGCAGAAAAAGTCGTGCTGCGACCTTTCTTTTTATCGTCGGGATTTTCATAGTTTTTATTTTCTTCTTTTCACTCATACAATCCCCGGAGGTTTTTTTCAGTGTGGCTCCTGGCGTTGACGTTTTAGCGCATGTCTTTGGCTTTATCATAGGGCTACTCGTTTCCTTCCGTTTTCTCCTTCCGGTTTACCGGCGGCTGATGTAGTTTCCGTTTTTTAGGAAGACCGCAAAAGGATAATTGTTATGACGACAAAGGACGCGAAATTCCGCTACCAGTTCAAGAAGATGGTGGAGGAACTGGAGGCTTTCAGGGGCAGGGGAACCGAGTTGATATCAGTATATATCCCACCCGATTTCGACATGGCGAAAGTTCTTCAGCAGCTCAGAGAAGAGTATGGTACGGCAGCGAACATAAAGTCGAAGTCTACACGAAAAAACGTCCAAGCCGCAATTGAGAGAATAATCCAGTTCCTCCAAAGTTATATGAGAACGAATAAAAAGCCACCCGAGACCGGGCTAGCAATCTTTGCAGGAAACGTTGCAGAAAGGGAAGACTATACGGATATCCAGCTCTACTGGATAGAACCACCGGAGCCCATAACAACGAGACTCTACAGATGTGATCAACAGTTTGTCGTAGAACCCTTGAAAGAAATGCTGGAAGTTAAAGAGACACTCGGGGTGCTCGTTATGGACGGAAACGAGGCAACAATTGCTACTGTGCGGGGAAAGCACGTAGAAATCGTCAGGAGATTGACTTCCGGAATTCCCGGAAAGCACAGTAAAGGGGGGCAGTCAGCCAGGAGATTTGAAAGATTACGGGAAATAGCCACACATGAGTATCACAAGAGGGTGGCGGAAGCGGCGGCCGAAGTTTTCTTGCAGATTCCGGATCTGAAACGCATTTTGATCGGTGGTCCTGGTCCGCATAAGGAGGATTTTCTGAAGGAGGAGCTTCTCCATCCGGAACTCAAAAAGAAAATCGCCGCTGTAATCGATACAGGATACACAGATGAGCAAGGTGTGAAGGAGGTCGTCAATAAGGCCGAGGAGGTTTTGGGCGAACTTGAGATAGTGCAGGAAAAAAAGATTTTTCAAAAATTCATGGAGGAAGTTGCCAAAGAATCTGGCTTGGCTGTTTATGGTAAGGAAAAAGTGAGGGAAGCCCTTGAGCACGGTTTGGTCGATACTCTTCTGATATCTGAGGCGTTTGGTGAGGTTACAGCAACCATAAGATGTCTAAATTGTAATAATCAGTTTCAGAAAACCGTGAAAAACATTGAAACCCTGAAAAGACAGCTTCTCTCACAGGAGTGCTCCGTCTGTGGAGAAAAACAATTGCAGATCGTGGAGACAAAAGACGCAGTCCGAGAGTTCCTTGATTTAGCCGAAAGATTCAACGCGAACGTACACTTCATCTCCACTGAAACGGAGGAGGGGGAGCAATTTTATAGAGGGTTCGGTGGAATCGCCGCGATTTTGAGATATAAAACAGCATAAACTTCATCCACACAGGACATTCCGAGAAGTCATGTTCCGAATTTCCAAGATTTCAAGTAGTTCTTTTGTTCAGCGGTGAGCTTTTCCATTTTGATTTTGAGAGAACGGAGTTTTAATTTTGCAACTTTCTTGTCTATCTCTTCAGGCACTTGATAAACCTTGGGTTCCAGCTCTGTACCGTGTTTGGCCAGATATACTGTGCACAAAGCCTGAAGCGAGAAGCTCATATCCATTATTTCTATCGGATGCCCAAGTGAGCGCTTACCCGCCAGATTGACTAGACGCCCCTCCGTGAGAAGATATAAACGTTTTCCGTTCCTAAGCTTGAATTCCTTTACGTCCTCGATGATTTCTCGTTCGGAAGTGGCCAGCTTTTCCAGTCCCTTCAGATCTATTTCCACATTGAAGTGGCCAGCATTCGCGAGGATGGCACCGTCTCTCATTTTTTGCATATGCTCTGGGCGTATCACATTGACGTTGCCAGTTGCCGTGATGAAAATGTCCCCATCACGCACGGCTTCCTTCATGCTACCAACACGAAATCCATCCATTGCGGCTTCGAGTGCTCGGATAGGATCGGTCTCCACCACAATGACGTTCGCTCCAAGCCCTCTTGCACGTGAAGCTATCCCTCTCCCTACATATCCGTAACCTACAACCACCACACACTTGCCCGCAATCAGAGTGTTCGTGATGCTCATTATCGCCTGCAAAGTCGATTCTGCTGTCCCAAATCTGTTATCGAAAAGGCGCTTTGCTGGCGTATCGTTTACAGCAATAACCGGAATTTTAAGTGCTCCATCTTTTTCCATAGCTCGTAGTCTCATGACACCAGTTGTTGTTTCCTCACACCCACCGATCAGCCTCTCAAATTCTGGATGTTTTTCATGTGCAAGAACGGTGAGGTCTCCTCCATCGTCGATTATTAAATCAGGAGCATGAGAGAGGACCTTTTCGAGGTTTCGATAATATTCTTGTTCGCTTTCCCCTCTTTTCGCGTATACAAAATTACCTTCCTCCGCAAGGGCTTCAGCAACTTCATCCTTGGTCGAAAGCGGATTACATCCTGCAATAGCGATTTCTGCCCCCGCATCGCGTAGTGCCCTGACAAGTACACCAGTTTTGGCTTCTACATGTAGCGCCATTCCCACCTTGAGTCCTTTCAATGGTTTCTTTTTCGAGAGCTCCCGTCTCACTTCGGCCAGAACTGGCATGCGTGATTCGGCCCAGTTTAGCATTCTTTCCCCGATATCTTTGGGTTTCATCTGCTCACCAGATCTTCAGCAACCTGCTGTGCCTTTTCGATTACTTGTTCTTCATCGACCGTCAATATGTGTCTATCTTCCATAATGATTCTGCCGTTGACGATGACTGTGCACACATCGCAGCCACTTGCTGAGTAAACCAAATTAGAAACAACGTTATGTAGCGGTGTGAGGTGAGGTTTTCTAAGATCAACGAGAATAATATCAGCTTTTTTCCCAATTTCTATGGATCCGATTTCTCTTTCAAGCCCGACCGCTTTTGCGCCGTTTATGGTTCCAATTCTTAAAGCTGTCATCGCATCCACAACCGTTGGGTTTCCAGCTTTAACCTTGGCCAGCAAGCTACAGGTTCTGATCTCCTCAAACATGTCAAGGTTGTTGTTGCTTGCAGCACCGTCAGTTCCTATCGCCACCGTGATCCCTCTTTTGATAAAGTCCCAGATAGGAGCAATTCCAGAAGCCAGTTTGAGGTTACTTTGGGGATTGTGTGCCACCTTTACGTCATTTTTCTTTAGAGTCTCCGCCTCTTCTTTGCTTACTTGAACACAGTGTGCAGCCAGTATCTCGGGACCGAGAAAACCGATGTTTTGTAGAAATTCTATCGGCTTCTCCCCTTGAAACGAAATGGTATTTTGAACGTCTTTCTCGCTCTCTGCGAGGTGAATCATTATTCCGACTTTGAACTTTCTAGCTAAATCCTTGATCTCCAAGAGGCACTCTCTCGAACATGAGTAAGGAGCATGTGGTCCAAACATCGTTAGAATTCTTCCATCGGCTTTGCCGTGAAAATCTTTTACAATTCTGACGGCTTCTCTGATATCTTTTTCCCTTTTTTCTTCATCTCCCAAGTCAATGATTCCATGAGAGATGAAGCCCCTCATTCCCGTTTCCTCGATTGCTTTCGCAACAGCATCCATGAAGAAATACTGATCCACGAAGCAAGTAGTACCACTCTTTATCATTTCGACACAGCCAAGAAGAGCTCCCCAATAAACATCGTCTCTTTTGAGCTTCATTTCGAGTGGCCAGATTTTTTCCGTTAACCAGCTCATCAGCTCCATGTCATCGGCTATTCCGCGGAAGAGCGTCATTGCAAGATGAGTGTGTGCATTTATGAAGCCCGGGAGTGCGACTTTTCTTTTTCCGTTAATCACATAGTCAGTCTTCTCCCTAACATCTCCTAGTTTTGCTATCCGATTTTCTTCGATCAATATGTCTCCTCGGAAGACCTCGTTTCTTGGATTGCATGTGACAATTTGGACGTTTTTGATTAGAATGCTTTCCAAGCGTTCACCTCAACAGTTCTGCGATTTTCTTACCGAATTCTCTTGCTGCGTGTGGACCATTAGCAGTAACGATTTTTCCGTCTACTTCGACATTTTTTCCCGTATACTTTGCTCCACCGGCTTCAAGCATTTTGACGAAATCTCCATCCCAGACGGTCGCCCGCCTACCCTTGAGAATTCCAGCGTTAGCCAGTATCACCGGTGCTATACATATTGCTCCAACAACTTTACCGGCGGAAAAAGCTTCCTTTGCTATGCTCAGTGCATGTTTGTTGGAGAAGTAAATGGAAGAGCCACTTCCCCCGACAAATATCACAGCATCGTAATCTTCGACCTTCACTTCCTCAATGGTCAGCTCGGCCGTTGCTTTTCCGCCGAGCATCCCTTTTGCTTCCCCCTTCTTCGTACTGGCGATTTTAGTCACTATTCCGGATTTTTCAAGAACCTCTTTGGTATGGAAAAGCTCTTCGTCGCGAAAATCCTTTGGAGCGATTATCAACAGGGCTTTCATCCAATTTTTCATTTTCTCTCTTTAGAATAAAAATGGCAGAGGCGGAGGCGGTCAATAACTTGGGGAGAATCTCTTAAAGTATGGCGTGGATGGAGATAGGTGGGTGTATGGGAAAGTTCTACATAACAACTCCCATATATTACATAAATGCCGTTCCACACATCGGTCACGCCTACACGACCGTAATAGCAGATATCATAGCCAGATGGCGCAGGCTGGCAGGCGACGATGTTTTTTTCTTGACAGGACTCGATGAGAATTCGTCCAAAACCGTGGAAGCGGCGGAAAATATGGGATTCGAAAATCCGCAGGAGTATGCCGACTGGATGGCTGAGAAGTGGAAGAATGTTTGGCGAATTTTATGCATAAGCAATAACGATTTCATTCGCACGACAGAGGAGAGACACAAAAAGAGAGTTCAAGAGATTTTCCAGCGTCTTCTGGAAAAGGGCGAGATATATCCTGGAATTTACGAAGGGCTCTATTGTGACGGTTGTGAGGCCTACGTTTCCGAGGAAGACCTCGTTGATGGAAAGTGTCCTTTGCACGGAACGGAGCCGAAGAAAGTTAAAGAGGAGAACTATTTCTTCAGACTTTCCGCTTATCGCGATGCCTTGCTGGAGCACTTGCGGAACAATCCGGATTTCATAATACCGGAGGCAAGGAGGAACGAAGTAGTGAGTTTTCTCCAGAGGGGTCTGAAAGACGTCAGCGTTACCAGGCGAGGTTTGAAGTGGGGAATCGAGGTCCCAGGAGATCCTGAACAGAGGATATGGGTCTGGTTTGATGCCTTGATAAACTACTTGGTTGCACAAGATTACTGGCCAGCCGATGTTCATCTAATTGCAAAGGACATTCTCAGATTTCATTGTATTTTATGGCCAGCTATGCTGATGGCCGCCAACTATCCTTTACCTAAAAAAATCCTGTCGCATGGCTTCCTGACAGTTAACGGGAGAAAGATAAGCAAATCCCTTGGCAATGTTATAGACCCAGTATATCTGGCGGAGAAATATTCCCCCGATGTTCTCCGCTATTTCTTAGCTAGGGAGATCTCGCTCGGACAGGATGGTGACTTCTCAGAAGAGAATCTTAGAAGAAGACTAAACGACGAGTTGGCAGATGTTCTCGGAAATCTCATTCACAGGGTTTTAACCTTCATCCATGCGAGATACAACGGTAGGGCCCCAGAGGGAGAACTAGACAGAGAATTTTTGGAGGAGGTGAACAAGCGGGTGAGAGAAATCATTCGTCTAATGGACCGGTTCGAAGTCACGAGAGCGGCCGAGGAGATAGTAAATTTGGCTAGACTGGGAAACGAATACTTTCAGCGATGCAAGCCGTGGGAATCGATTTCAACAAAGCCTGCGGAGGCCGCGAAGTGCCTTCTCAGTTGTTTAAACTTGGTTGGAACGATCTGTGTTCTGCTTTCTCCGTTTATGCCAATCACCGCAGAACGTTTGAGCAAGCAGATGAATTTTAAGGTAGAAAGGCTTGACCAGGCCCTGAGGCCGGGAATCCTTCCGGGCCACGAAATTGGAAAGCCTGAGCCGCTTTTCAGGAAGGCTCAAGATGAGAAAACGGCTGAGGCCGCAGTAAGTCGAGAAGTAACAGTTTCCGACTTTGAAAAAATGGATATTAGAATAGCAAAAGTTCTTTCCTGCGAAAAAATAAAAGGCTCCGAAAAATTGCTCAAGCTCTCGGTTGATGTGGGCGGAGAGGTACGGACAATCGTGGCTGGGATAGGAAAGTCCTATTCACCGGAGGATTTAGTCGGTAGACTTGTTGTTGTGGTTGTTAACATAAAGCCAGCAAAAATAATGGGAGTAGTTTCACATGGGATGCTGTTGGCTGCCGGTGACGATGAGAATAAACTCTCTCTACTGGTTCCCGATAGGACGCAGGAGCCGGGCACCAAGGTGAGATGATCTGATGAAGTTAGATCTACACGTTCACTCGCGTTATTCTGTCAAGGATTGTTCTTCGAATTTGAAAGATCTCGTGAAAATCGCAAAAATGAAAGGGTTGGATGGTTTTGCTCTCACGGATCACGACACCGTTGCAGGTCTCAGGGAGGCTAAAAGATTTTCTTCAAAGGGATTCCTGATAATCCCCGGCGTTGAAGTTTCCACAACCGGAGGTCATGTTCTCGGGCTCGGCGTGAGCGATGAAATCCCCAAAGGACTAAAACCAGAGGAGACTGTCGAAAAAATACACGAGCAGGGCGGAGTCGCTGTGGCGGCCCATCCTTTTTCACTCGGCAGAAGAGCGTCTCTTGTCTACAGGACGAAGTTTGACGCTATCGAGATTCTCAATGCCCGGGCAGGGTGGCTCTCCAACAAGCTGGCAGAAAATTTTGCGAAAAATCATGGCATTGTTGGAGTTGGTGGCTCAGACGCCCATTTGTTAACGGATGTTGGCACCGCTTACACTGTTTTGAACTGTGGGTCTAAAATAGAGGAAGTGCTAGAAAGTATAAGAGGGGGAGAGACATCAGTAGGCGGGCGATCTCTCCCCCTCCCCTTGACCCTGTGGAGGATCCTCCAGCGCACCCTCCACAAAGGGTGAGCGCAAAGGCGGGGAGGCTTTATCTCCCCGCCTATGCTGGCTAGACCCGAGAGGCGATGGTTCAGCGTGATTTTTTCGCATATTCAACGAATCCTTTAACTTTCTCCAAGTTTGCCATCATCCAATCATGAATCATTTTTCTGACAACCTCGCTTCTATTCGCTCCATAGCCGGCTCCAACGAGGTCGTCAATGATCTTGAGATAAAGACCTTCAACAAACACCCGGACTTCGACCTTGTGTTGTCCGGATGTTTTTTCTTGTTCAACCATTCTTTTCATCCCTCCAGTTAACTGTAACTTCACTGACACATAGCTGGATGGTAATATAAAAAACTTTTGGGAGTTTATAAAGCGAAAGTTTCGGCAATTTTGCGAAAGCTTTATTTAGTCAACAACAGAAAGCGGGACGAAACCATGAGAGTAGAGAAAGGAGCAGCGTTTGTGTTTTTATTATCTTTCGTGATCGCGCTTTTGATAATACCAAACCAGATGATTTTGGCTTCCCCATCCTCCATCGACGCTTATCTGGAAAACATCCATATTTCCGATCCATATCTTCTAAAGATGTTCAGAAATACCTTCGTGAACACGATTCAGACAACAGTAGGACTAAAAGACGACAATACAACGTATGTGATTACTGGCGACATCAACGCAATGTGGGTAAGAGACTCCTGCGCTCAGGTGTACCCCTATGCTCTCATTTGCATAAATGATGCATATCTTCAGCGCGTAGTCCGTGGAGTGATGCTCCGCCACTTCAAGCATTTTAATTCTTCCTACCCCATGTCCACGATCATAAACTCGTGGAAAGAGGATTATACTCCTTGGGAATATAAGTACGAACACGATGGCATAGCGTATTTAATTAGACTTTGCTGGGTCTACTGGAAAGTTTCAGGGGATGATTCTTGGGCTCATCTTTCTGGTGATTTCAACGCTCAGAAGGCGTTTGGGAAGGCGCTAAGGCAGATCTTGGACAACATGGATGTGACAACCGGTCTTGTGAGAGTTTCTCATAGGCCCAGCGATGATTCAACTGTTTATCCTTTTTTGATTCCGACAAACATGTTCATCGCAGCCACGATGCCGATGTTGAAAGAGATGTATCTTAACCTATGGGAAAATGAGGTAGGCGCCGACCTCTGCGATAAAATAAGGGAAAACATTATGCGCGGAATAGAGACGTACGCGGTATACAACGATCCAGTCTTCGGAAGGATATGGGCATACGAAGTTGATGGACGGGGAAGATACCTCCTTATGGATGACGCAAATGTACCGAGTTTGCTTTCTGCACCTTACATAGGATTCACATCAACAGACAACGATGTCTATCAGAACACGCGCAGATTTTTGCTTAGTTCTTCAAATCCCTATTTCTTTTCCGGAAGCTATATTTCTGGAATTGGAAGTCCTCACACGCCAGGATCGAGAGTGTGGCCAATGTCACTGATTGTCCAAATTCTCACTTCGGATAATCATAAAGAAATAGAAAGTTGTTTGGAGCAGCTGAAGATTTCGGACGCCGGAACGAAATTGATGCATGAGAGCATAAATCCGAACAACCCGGCGGACTACACGCGCTCTTGGTTTGCTTGGGCGAATTCTCTTTTTGCCGAAATGGTGATCACAAAAGTTGTTGGGTTACACATCGATAACGGCGAAATTTGGGTCAGGCCTCACCTGAACAAACATTTGAGCGAAATAGAAGCAAAAGACATTCCTTTCTGGAATTTTTCCTCACTGACGATAAAGGCGAAGGGGATAGATTCAACGATAAGACAAGTTCGAAGGAATGGGCAACCCGTGAATTTTGACCAGCGTATGGGTGTAAAAATCACAAATGATGAGCAGCAGATTGAAGTTTGCACGACTCAGCTTAGATTGACTCAAACACCGGTCGATCTTTCTTCATATTTTAACAGAGATGGAATCAGCTGGGACAATAACAGGGGAAATCTTGATGGTTCTGAGGGTTATGACGCAGACGGGTTCTCCGACAACATCACCTGCCGAGATTGCGGTATTCTTTTCCTTATAGGCAGCAGGATGGACGGACAGAAAAACATGGTTTCGACCTCTTCTCAGACGATCGATTTGCCAAATGGACATTATTCCGCTTTACATATCTTGGGAGCATCAATTGGAAGCGGAAGTGTCCAGAGTGGAACGCTTCGCGTGAATTACCAAGATGGGTCATATTCTAACGTTACCCTGAGGTTGAGCGATTGGTGTCAGAGTCCGGAAACGGGAGAACATGTCGCCATTTTAATTGGCCATAGGCATTCTGGGGGGCAGGATCAAGTTGTTAAATGTAGAGTTTTTCACCGAGAAATTTCTCTCGATAGCAACAAAATTGTCGAAAATATAGTTTTGCCAAATAACCAGTACATGCGAATTCTAGCGATCACAGTTAGTAGACGGGATTATCCAATTCTAGTTAAGCCGGAGAACTCTTCCCAGATAAATGACAACACGCCTATCTTCAGCTGGATACCCGCCGAGTTGCAGGATAACCAGAGATTCTTGCTCGATGATGATCTTTCCTTTTCTTCCCCAATTGAAAACATCATTTTGCCTCCTTCTGTCGAAAATTTTGAGGTGATTTCTGGTCTACCAGACGGCCGGTATTATTGGAAAGTAGTTCCGATTTTCGAAGGAGAGGAGTTCGATTCAGACGTTTGGGAGTTCAGCGTCGACACCCAACCACCGCAAGTCCCAACTCCATTGTCTCCAGAAAACGGTTTCAAGATTGTTGGACTATCCGTAATATTCTCTTGGTCCGGATCTGAGAATGTTCTCTATAACCTACAAGTTACCACAGGAGTCACGGATTTAGACTACTTCACTTATGAGAATCAAACTGAAATTCAGCTTCCGGACCACGGAATATACTACTGGAGAATTAGGGCGATGGATCAGGCCGGCAACTGGAGTGATTGGTCAGAATTTAGAAGACTCGATGTCCTTTACAGTTGGTGGAACCAAGAATGGACCTGCCGGAGGAAAATTGAAATAAGTGGAAATCACCCTGAAAACTTCCAGATAAAAGTAGTTCTTCCGTCGGACATCGAAAATACAATTTATCCAAGCATAAGATTTTTGGAGGATGAAAACAGGGGTTTTCTTCCATATTGGATAGAGAAAGCGGAGAATGCTTACACAAACATCGTCTGGGTGCGCAGGCTCGAAAACTCAGACAACGAGATCTGGATGTACTATGGTAATCCCTATGTGACGAGTGCCGAGAACG
>JAWBCC010000004.1 GCA_038823825.1 Candidatus Hadarchaeales archaeon
GAAGGATAGATAGCTCCTTCCTCGTAAACTGTCTCCCCAGAGAAGGCACACTTGGCTTCAGCGACCTCAAACTTGTTCAGTCCTATATGTCTTCTATCACCCAATCCATAGCTTCCAAACTGCCGGAGGGAAAGCAAAACGTGTGGAAGATATCGCGAATATTCTCCGAGGAGAAGTAGTTTGACCTCAATTTCTGCTCCTTCTTTGAAATCCATAGGCTCTCCAAAGAATGGAGGAATGAAGATGATGGGACGTGGTGGGGGACTTTTTCCTTTTTTTGCATATGGATTCTCATAAGCTGCGTAGAATAGACAATTCTCCCTAAACTTACAATCCTCACACTCATGCATGGGTCGGTAACAAACGATCTTCCTCAGATGTATTCCAAATCCACCTCTAAAAGCGGATCCCATCCAGTAAGGTAAACTAGTGGGCCTTTGAAAGCGAAGCCGTAAGATCAAGGAAGTTAACTTCAGCACCAAGAAAAAAGAGAGGGGAAGTAGAAAAAAGGTTTTGGGATAGCGGTTCGGAGGTCCATCCTCTTCACAAATATCTCCTTGGAAATTAAGAGGAAAATTCCTCAAATTTTTATGACATCCTCGGCCTTCTCCTTTCGCAGACTTTTCCTCCGCCATATAATCCTAATCTCATGAAAGTTTTCCAAAGTAGAAGTCCCATAGGTGTTATCTCCAACTCATCTCTCTTTCGCTCTATCCATCCAAGTCTTTCCGCTTCAGAAATCACATCCTTTGGGAATTCTCTTTCTAATTGTAGCAGGTGTGCTTTCATATTTCTACACATGTGATTCATTAATCTTTGGAATTTCTCTTTCCTTCTCAGCCGAACCGGCATAGCGGGGAGCCTTACCACCTCCCTAAAGGATTCATGAATATACAAGACTGGAGCTCCGATCCCAGGCAAGTTGGAAGCCAAAAGCGCTATAGCAGTTTCAGGTTTGAATCCACCAGTTGCGTGGACGTAAACTGTGTCGTTTTGGAGATAATGCGCCCTTATCAATTCTACAACCTTTTCAAAAAGTTTGGCCAATCCATGACGGAAGTTCTTTGGATCTCCGAGCCCGCTGATTTCCACCGATTCCACGTAAATTCTCAATTTTAGTTGAGACAAAAAACTTTGAAGAATCTTTGCGCAGAGTCTCCCTTCCTCTGTGTCAGAGTGTAGCAGATACACGTAGTGCTGTTTGTCTTTCTTTTCCTCCAAGAGGGGAAGAAGTGTGTTCAATTCGGCACTGGCTTTTCTAGGATCTCGTTTGACAAAAGAGAGAAGTTCCCCCTCTGAGGGCTCTTTTCCTATTTCCCTTCTCACATTCGCTAGTAGGGAGGTTCCTGTGGTCACTATGTGGGCATTTATCGTCAACATTTTTTATCTACCAAGAGGGTTATTAAAGATTGAGTTTAAACAATGCGATCCATCCTGATATCCAGCTGGGGAAAGCCTTGGAGAACAGGGGGAGAATTCAGTTGGGAGAAGGTG
The DNA here is from genome assembly GCA_038823825.1 of Candidatus Hadarchaeales archaeon. Taxonomy (NCBI): domain Archaea; kingdom Methanobacteriati; phylum Hadarchaeota (SeqCode); class Hadarchaeia (SeqCode); order Hadarchaeales (SeqCode); species Hadarchaeales archaeon (SeqCode). Next base: position 1,495 of record JAWBCC010000004.1, read on the forward strand.
GAATACAGGCTGAAGGAAATCTCAAAGACCTCTAGGAGTTCTCTCCCCGTCCTCGTCGAACACACCAAACCAGAGAGGATAGTGATAGTGGTTTTGGACACTGTTGCAGAGAAAGTATGCTCAGACTACCAGAAACTCTGTAAAATGGTGGAGAAGCGTTACCTCGACTTCATACAAAAGGAGCTCGAAATCTCGGAGGAAGTGAAAGTGATTGTTGCTCCTGGTGTTGGAAACTTTAAGCTGAAGTTTAAGGGAGAGATGATGGATTTTTACCACTATGTCTTTTTCGAGCTCTCGAGAGAGTTGATAGGACTGGAAAAACAATGTGAAGTTCATCTTGACATCACTCACGGGTTGAACTTCGCCCCAGTTCTTCTTCATGAAGCTTTGGAGCACATCCTTGGTATTCTAGCGTACACCAAAAACATTAAGTTTTCCATCTACAATGCTGAACCTTTTATTCCGGGAACTAGGAAAAAATCATCCTTAACAATACACCGTATTGAATATGGGGACGTGTATCCCAGCTTGGGCCCTAATAGAGTAGGCGGGAAAGGAGAAGCCCGCTTTCTCGCGGTCAGAGAGGAACATAAAAAGGATACAGAATTTTGTAAAAAAATTTCAAAAGTCGCCAAAGTTTCCAATAGCAAAGAACTCAATGCCTTTCTCAGTGGAATAGTGAACGGCCTCCCGCTTTGCCTTTACACCTTTTGTCCCGATCCTCAACGGCTGGAGAAAAAGTTGTCTTCGGCCGTGAAAGAGTGGAGGAAAAACGTGGAAATAAGATTCGGAGAAGTTGAGAGGAAAGTAAGCTTCACCCCTGATTTCACAAATTGCGTGAAGCTTTGGCTCGCTGCCAAGTCCTTTAACATCAAAAGGAAAGAAGCTGTAGTTCTGGAAGAGCTGAAAGAAAAGATGAGAAAGATATTTGGGTATGAGCGTTCGAAAGAGGCATTGATCTCCCATGAACTAGCAAAGATAAAGGAGGAAGCGGAAGCTAAGAAAAAAGAACTTAACAAATGGAAGTTGCTCAGAACTCTCTTTTCTAGTGAACAAATCTCTCCTTCCTTCGACCGGCGCAACTTTTTGGCACATGCTGGATTAGAGTATAACGTCACGGAACTGCGGTACTCAGAGAAGCTGGAGCTTCGATACAGAAAAAATCAACGGAAGGAAATAGCGAGCCATCTGGAAGGATTGCTCCACAAAAAAGACGGGGCTTCCGGTTGAGTTCCCGAAAGGGCTTCCCTCCTCACCCTTCGATTTCTTGGAGCTGATCAAGTACCAGCTAATCCTTCTCGTGAACGAATACGTTGGATGAAAGGAAGATCTCAGATTTTTCTTGCAAGGGGAGCGGGAGGATTGTTGAGAGCAAACTCGTGAGGCTTCCTGACAGGTCGATGAGATCAGGAAAAGGGGAGTTGCAAGGGTAGGTGGGAACCGCAGAGTATCACCGAGAAAATCGGCGAGGTCGGCGCTGGTTGCTTTCGGTTGGAAAGGTTCTGGGGGCCGGATCCAAGTTCTCCTTTGGAATGGATTTCTTTGAATTCGGCCAACCAAGTAACATCACAAGCAATACTTTCTGACCTCGCGGTAACCACCTTTCTGCTCACCTTTGGATGGAGTCAACCTCTAACCTTTTCCTTATTTTCTCTAATAAATAAGTCTTGAAAGAGTTAGAAGAGTACTAGGCTGCCTTTCCGGATCCTTCCGTCCCATAGGGTTAAAGGGAGCCGGGATTGCAATAGAGGATCCCTGAAACTGGGAATTGAAAGCCATCCAGGCTGGTTGTTCTCCATTTTTTATCAACTGTTGCAATGGAGGATTCCCTGGAAATGGGATTAAAAGCTCGTTATCAGCAGAGGATCGATGATGAGGCGAGATTACAAGCTTCGCCCCGTCTGCCAAGCGTTATAGCAAAGACCCTGAAAGTTAAGGAATAGAAGAGTCGCCATGAGTGATTGGGGTTTTAGACTTTTGAGAAATTTGAAACCTGAAACGTAAGTTTTTTTAAGGATAGCACTAAATACTAAATGATGCCTCCAACAGAGGAGGATTTGATAAACTGGGGTACCGAAATAGGAACTTTAGCCTTCTCCGAGAAGATAGAAAAGAGCCAGCTCGAAAAGCTGATTGCTTCACTTGAAAGCGTGAAAGATCCTCGTCTCGCTCTATATGTAACAGCTGCGTTTGCTTTAAGGCAGTCCCAGCGAGAAGAGCGAGGGAAGGCTCTTCTCACGAGGAAATTCGCGGAGCGGGTGGCATCTATTCTTCAACAAATTTACGAAGCCAACGGAAGCAAAACAGAAGCTCGCAAAATGCTTAGGTTTGCAAAGTGGATTGTGGAGGCCTCCACAGGGAGGCAGATCAGACCAGTTAAAACCCTTAAAGAATTCATTGACAGTTTGTCTGTGGAGGATGTAGGTGCCAGATTATAGAGACTTCGACACGCTTAAGAGTCTTACCAAAATCAGGGGGACCCTTATAAACCATACTCCGCTTCGCGTGGGGACGGGAAGGGAGGCGCCTCTTGAGGCAACGGTTGACATAGCCGTTTTCAGAGTGGGGGAAGTGCCCTGTATACCAGGATCAAGTCTGAAGGGGGTTTTACGGACCGCGGCGGAGACCCTCGCACGCTCTTTTGGAATTACCCCCCATCCTCCCTGGGACCTTCCGAAAGCCGAGAAGAAAGGTGACTTTTGCGAGATTTGCGGGATTTTTGGGAATCAGGAGTTAATGAGCCATATAAAGGTCTATGACGCATATCCTCAAGGTGAAGCACAAATCTTCGTCAAGCCTGGAGTCGCGATTGATAGAAATTTCGGAAGCGTAGCACACGGATCTTTTTTCGAGGAGGAGTTGGTGGCCCCGGGTTGCAAGTGGAACTTTCGGGTAGATATCATAAACATCCCGGTTTTCGAGGAGAGTACGGACAAGAGAGGGAAAATCTTGGAGACGCTCTTCCGTATGTTCACAACTACGGGACTGCATGTCGGGGCGAGGAGCACAGTGGGGTCCGGCCTAACAGTTTTGGAGGACGTGAATTACGCCACGTATATCTTAACCGAAAAAGGGCTCGTTTTGAAAAAAGAGGGTAGAGTGCAATAACATGCAATGGATTTCACATGACAACATTCGTAGGGAAACTTCCTTCAACTTTATTCTGACAAACGAGGCTCCTTTAAGAATCGGATGCGGCGGAGAGCCTCCACTTGAAGCACTATCCGATCTCGCTGTTCTTAGAATTCCTTCCGAGTTCGGGGAAGTGCCATATATTCCGGGATCCAGCCTGAAGGGAGTCTTCAGAAGTTTTTGCGCGAAACTCCTTGCGCGGAAGGGGCTGAGGGTCTGCGAGTTGTCCGGAAATAGATGCGAGGTTGGGCGAGAGAGGAACATCGAACAGTTTGCGGAGCAGGCTTGTCTTCTGTGTAAAATTTTTGGTACGCAAGGGTACAGGGGGCTTGTGAGCTTTTCTGATGCCTTTCCTTGGAATGGCCAGCAGCTCTATCCGTTCAGACTGGGTGTAAGAAGGGGAATTCGAATCGGCAGGAAATCCGGAAGAGCACAGAACCTTTTTGATGTTGAGTATGTAGAGCCGGGTGCAAAGTTTAAGTCAGGCATTCGTTGCCTCAACCTACCTAACTTTGCGCTCGGCCTGCTCTCGAGGGCCCTCCTTTGTCTACACGAGGGGGAGGTGAAGGTTGGAGGGTTCAAGACGAGGGGCTTCGGAGAGGTGAGGCTGGAAGAGGTCGAGATCAGAAATCGGGATGTCGGGGGAACCGGGAAGAAGATGACCGCTCTGGACCCGCAGGACAGAGAGATCGAGGTCGGGGAAATGGAAGTGGAGAACGATTGGTTAGTGGCAAGCGGGGATGCGGCTTGGAAGATTCTGAAGAAGCTGGCTCAATGGTGGGAGGAAGCCAAGCTATGAGGAGGTTCAACGTAATCCAAGAACAGCCGAGGACGAGGGGAAGGTTTACGGGACTTTGCGGGGACCTCCAAGTTTCCATCGAGGTGGTAAGCGGACTTCATGTGGGCTCGGGTCAACTTCCAATAAAAGTAGATGAGGAGAAACTAGCCCAGACCATAGAACTTGACTACTGGTCCTTTCCCTTGGTCAATGAGAGGGCTGTCATACCGGGCTCAAGCGTGAAAGGGAACGTCAGGGCAAGGCTGGAACTTTCCTTTAAGGAAAAGGATGGCTGGTTCAGATCTTGTTTCACGGAGACGGGAAGGTTCCAAAAAGGCCCCTCGAAGGACGGGTCTTGGAGGCATTTCAAGATATGGGAGCCGTCGGTGAAGCAGAATAGAATCGTTCCTAGGGAAGGAAAAGGGTCGCAATGCGATTTCGTGAAAGGAAAGCAGGAGAGAGTCTGCCTTCTCTGTGATCTTTTTGGGACAACCGGTCTGATCGGTCTGCTCGAGTTCAGCGACTTTATTCTCAGCGAAGGCAGGCTCTCCCCCCAGAAATTTAAGTACGGGTTAAAATTGTTGGTTGCGGAGATCGGCTCAGTTTTCACTGGGAAGGTGTGGTTCATGAACCTGAAGCCGGAAGAATTGGGACTGGTTTTATGGGGAATGGGTCTCAGGGATGGGAGAATCGGGAGGGGAGTTCTCATGGGAAGGCTGAAGTATGTGGGGCCGATTGGAAAGGTAAGATACAGACTAGACACATTTAAATTATCCCAGTTCTCGGAGCAACTGAAGTTGGATTCGGTTGAGATCAAAGCAGGCGACGAGGTGCAGGCCGACGACCAGCTCGCGAAGGAGCTTGTGGAGTTGGCAAGGCGCACGTATGGTGGAGAGCTTGAGGATATAGATGAGGTGAGCCTAAAATGACCGCAAACATTTTCCAGAAAGTTGAGTGGCCGTATCCGGTTTACAAGTCCTTCATCGTTCCCTACCGGGAAAACGGCACTCTGTCGGTCAGGAAATTGAGCGAGAAAGATGTCGAGGAATGGGGGAAGACCCTAGAGCTTGCAAAGGACTTCATCACGCGGGCAGTCAACGCACTGGGGGTGAAGGAAGAGGCGAGGCTCGAACTCGTCGGCGATTTGCTGGTTCTCTTCCTTAAAGTTCCCCTTCTCCGCGAGCCGATCTCGCTTCTCCCAAGCCCGCTTAAAGCCTATCTCGCTTGGAAGCTCGCGCTCGAATCGAGACTTAAGGAGTTCAGAGACAACCCTATTGAATTCGCCAGTCATCTGTACACGATTTACAGGGAGTTCGGGCCGCAGCTCGAGGAATTGTTGAAAATCGTCGAGGAGGCTAGGGAAAAGGTTGAGAGATGCTGGTTCCATCTGCCTGCGGACACCCGCCCAGTAGCCAACTGTGCGGGTCTCATCCCGCACCTGCTCACGACTTCTGCGCTCTCCTGGGCTCTCGCCATACAGCGGGGTTTGGAAAGGAGAAAAGCGGCGTTGATCAGGCTTTCGGCTCTCCTCCACGATGTCGGCAAGCCCTTCGCCCCAGAGGAGCATGTCACGCGTTCAGCTGAAATCGCGAGATGGTTTACCGACTTCTTGGAGCCGGGCGAAAGGGAGGAGATCGTGAAGTTCGTGATGGATCACCACCGGCCCGAAACCAAGGAAGGAGAAATAATTAGGAAGGCGGACATATTGTCCTCCGCTACAGACCGGATAAGGGGATATCTTCAGGAGATCATCTCGGAAAGGCTTGGAAGACGACCGGAAATCGAGGAGCTTGAGGGCTGGGATTTCTGGGTAGAGCTCGAAAAAAATTCTCCTGGCTCCATAAGGTCGCTCAGCGAGGAATTCGTCGAGAAGGTTCGGAGGGATACAGGGGAGGGGGAAAATCTTTTCGTCAGAACCCTCCCGCTCCCACCCGATTACAAATACGCCCCGGTGGGGGAGATCGGGTTTGGATGCGTCGATTTGGGAGGGATCCAGAGATTTATCCGAACCCCAACCGAGCTGAAGGCGGTCGCGGCCGCCAGCTACGTGATCGAAACGGCGGTTTTGGTTCACATTCCAGCCTTCATCCAGCGAGAGCTTAAAGAGCTTGAGCAGGTCTGGTTCCCGATGGAGGCGTTCCTGTATTCCGGCGGGGGCAACCTGTATTTCGTCTTCCCGAAGAAACTGGAGGGAAAGATCAAGAAGGCTGTCGAGAAGTACACCAGTGTTCTTGCAAAAAACAAAATTTCCCTTGAGCTCAGAATGGCAGCTACCCCGTTTACAGCTTTCTTCCCGGATCTGCTCAAACATATGGCGGGGGAGATGGGCCTCCAGAAGATCTCCCCGCCTAAAGAGACGCAGGTGGAGAGGGGCGATGTGAAAAAGTGCAAGTGCTGCTTTACAAGGATTGCGGAGGTCGGAGACTACTGTAAGGTTTGCAACCAGTTAATAGATCTCGGGGGCAACTTTCATTTCAGAGCAAGGTGGGAAACGGAGATCTCGCTCCTGGAAAGAAAATCGCCCGCCCAGATTTTCGGCAGCTGGGAGGACGCTTCAGCCAGACTGATGGAAATTATCGCCGGTCACAATCTGGAGGAGATTCGAAGGGGTGTTGAGCAGAGAAACTATGCCGTTCTGAAGGTGGATGGGGTCTGCATGGGAGCTTTCATGGCCTCAGCCATCTCCATAACAGACGCCTGCGAGAGGAGCGCGAGAATAGACATCTCCCTCAAGAAGGCCTTTGAGGATTCTGCCCGCGAGCTTTACACTGCCCTGCGCGAGAAGGATGAGGAAGAAGCGAGAAAGTCCATCGCGAGACTGGAACTCGGACTGCTGTACATGGGAGGGGACGACTCCCTCGCGCTGATGAGCTCCTGGTACGCACCCATCTTCACCCATTCGCTCGTCTCCAGGTTCAGGACTTATATGGGGGAGGTCAGGGGACTTTCGGCTGGGCTGGCGGCGGGGGGTGCGAAGACGCCGGTCTGGTCCCTGATAGATGCTGCAGATGAGCTGGAAAGAGAAGCGAAGAGCAGGACGAGGGAAATGGTGAGTCAAGGGGCCATTTGCTACGATATTTGCGAGGTTCCTCTCTCCTCCACCGCCGTCCGTCACCGGAGAAAAGAGCTGGAAGAGAGGAAGATGACTCTTCAGCCCTTCGTGGTTGAAAATGGAGGGAGGCTGGGCGAGATCCTTCAAAAGCTTTCCGGTGGGAGCTCGCGCGGAGACTGGTACAGGTGGGCACTGGAAACCTCGAGGGAAGAAGATAATGATGCTAAGAAGCTTGCGAAAAGAGTTAGGGCTTGCATCAAGGAGGCTGTTGGGGCTGCAAAGGGAATTCTGGGTGAGGAGGCGGACAAAGAGCTGCTGAACGAGATTTCAAAACTCTACATGAGAAGACAGCAGGTTAGGTTGGAAAAGAGAGAGGAATGGAGGGTGGCTGTGGATGCGTGCGCGGAGGGGTGGGGAAAGGTGGCTTTCGGCGACATTGAATTGCTGATCAAATTTGCACTGGGGGGAATTACGTGATAGAGTTTGAGGTCGAGGTCAGACCTGTCGGGCTCTTCACGGTTGGTGGGGGGACGGTCGAGGTCTTCGGGCCAGACGTTCCCTTCATAAAGGAGAGGGGAAAGATTTTCATTCCAGGTTCGACCTTCAAGGGTCTACTGAGGTCGGCTGCATCAAGAGTAGCTGAAACGTACGGGTTTTCCTCGTGTGGCAACATAAGGCCAGAGGAACTCTGCGGATCCTGCGACGTCTGTAAACTTTTCGGATCCATAAGATCGCAGGGAAAACTCATCGTAGGGAATTTGGAGGCTGTCGAAGGATATGAACTCCTCTGGTTCACGAGGGTCAGGATTAACGACAAAAGCAACAAGGCCGAGGAAGGGGGACTCTTCACCCAGGAGCACTCATATGGAGGGAGCTTCAGGGGGATGATAAGGGTCATGGAGGATGGGGCCGAGCTTCTGGGACTCCTGCTCCTCGCACTTGCGGAACTCAGAACGGGGAGGGCGGGAAGAAGATCCCTCCTCGACCTGAAGATAGGCAAGACAGCCGGGCTTCAGGGGAAAGTGGAGGGAAGATGGCTCAAACTTGTGAATGAACTCGAGAAATTTTTGTGGGAGGGGAAAATATGAAGTTCTACGAGGTCCGGATTGAGCTTAGATCTCCGGCAATCATAACCTCCCGCAGGACCGAGCACGGATTTAAGTCAGCTCTCGAGTTTATACCCGGAACAACCTTGAGGGGGGCAATTCTATCCTCCCTTTACTATCACGATAAAATCTCAAGGAACGAGCTCGAAAGAGAGGCGAATGAACCCTCCCTCATCTGCACGCCTGCCTATCCACTCGTCGACGGGCAGCAAAGCTGGCCTGCCCATCCCTTCTTCTTTAAGTGTAAACTATGCAAACCGGAGAAGAATTCTTACGAGAATCGGGGAAGGGAGGCTCGCATAAAGATTGAGAAGGGGGAAGAACCAACCATTCCGACAAGCTGCAGATATGGTCATGTGAGCCTCGAAAGCCTGCATCCGGGACCAGTTCTTCCAAACGGTAAGAGAGTGAGAGTCAGTTTTACCTCTTCCGTGTGTGCTGGTGTAAACAAGGACAGGGGCTCGGTTGAGGGGGGCATGCTCTACGAGTACGATGCGCTTGAAAGCGGGCAAATGTTCTGGGCCTATCTCGCCACCCCGTACGAAATCCCTAATCCACTGGAAATCTGGATCGGAAGAGGGGTGACGAGAGGATTCGGGGAGGCCCGGCTGAGTCTATGGGAGCTGGACATGAAAAAGCTCGAAGAAGACTGCAGAAAGGCTTCCACCGATGGGATTCTTGTGTTGTATGCTCTCTCCCCCCTTCTGGGAGGCGGACAGAGAGCTACCCCTTTCCCGACCGTGATTGAGCTAGGACCGATAGGAAATAGAATCGGTAGCCCTGCTGAGGGTTCCCTTCGGATAGAAAAAGTTTATGGAAGAGCTGGGCCATACGAGGCGGGATGGGACATGCTCAGGGGGAGGAGCAGGCCGACCTTTTACGGTGTGTGTTATCCGGGGAGCATCCTGAGGGCAAGAGTGGTTGGGAATGTGAGTTGGGAGGCCATTGCCTCTTTGGGAATCCTGGGAACCGTGGAGAAATGGGGGGACGAGACATCGTGCTGCGTGAACCAGCTCCTCCCGCTGGCGGGGCATCCGGTGGAGGGAACATGAGCCATCTATTGCCGTTGAAAAATAGAGTGATTGGGAGGCTGGAGTTTGAAGGTAGATCGCTCTTGCATATTGGGACCGGGGGAGAGGAGGTCAGAAGGGAAATCCTTAAAATCGGGGAGAAAGTCCTGATTCCTGCATCTTCCGTCAAGGGTGCCCTCCGAAAGCTAGTTGAGCAGGTTGCGAGGACCATAGAAGTTGTGGACTTTCCAGATGTGTTCAGGATAGGGGAAGGGAAGCTTGAGTGCAAGGAGAGAACCGATGAGGCAATCCAATGGTTACTGCAACAAAGGGGGATCCTCTCCTTGCTACGCTCGCTTGGCTTAGAGGATGAGCTAGAAAGGCTGCAAGTAAAAAGTGAAGAGGATTGGGAGAAGCTTAAACCACTGCCAGAAAAGCGTGAAACATTAAAGAAGATTGCGGAGGAGTACGCGACGGTAAGACATCCCCTGTATAGGCTTATGGGAGGGCAGAAAATCGCCTCGAAGCTAAGATTTCTAGATATTCCCTTAGAAGCAAGCATCCAAGAGAAAGCTGGAGTTGGGATCGACAGAAAGAGCGGGAGGGCGAGCGAGCACCACCTATACTTCTTGGAATCCTTGAAGCCTTCGAGGGTGAGCATATGGTTTATAGCCGACAATCTCCAGCCTGCCAGCTTGGAGGCCAAACTGCTCGCAGGGACTCTTAGTTTGATTAAGTCGGTGGGGCTTTCGCTTGGAGCGAGGAAGAGCGTAGGGATGGGTGAGTTAGAGCTGAAGGATGGCGAATTTTGGATTGCCGACCTGGAGAGAGATGATGGGACAAAGCTGGCTAATCCCTTCACTGGAGAGAGGCTGGACTTGGACAGTTTTATAAATTGGCTGAATCCTGGTACGTGATTTTCGGGGATTTAAGCGGGAATTCTTCGGGGCCTCTGAGGAAGCTGGTCGGGAGCTAAAGGGGCATCGAAGGAGCTCATAAAGGAGAAACTTAGGGCTCAGGAAGCAAAGGATATGCGGTTTGAGAGCAACGGTGAATCGGTTGAGGTACGTAGGATCATGAAGAAATATCTGTATAAACTTTGGGAGAGGCTAGGGAAAAGTTTCAGCCACCTTGCGATGAAGATTGGGTGAAGGAGGTATATTTGTCGAAAAATTGGTACGACTTTCTATGCGCCTAAAGACAAGGAAATTTGGGTGAACTTAATCGCTGAACAAATCAAGTCAATTTCGCTCTTCTCTTGGGTGGTGTTTCACAGCCACTGCGGCGAGGTACTACTGTATTTTCAACACTACATCTCCCTTCTCCATCCCGAATAACTCGAGTTGAAAGACGTTGCCATGGCGAGCACGGTCGAAAAGATTTTGAGCAAGAGGTTGGAACGAATTCCCATTTTTCGAGCTACAAGTAGGGGAAACCCTTATGGAGCTGCGTGAGGGGTTTGAGAGAAGAGAGAGCAAGAAGGGACGGTGAAAATCGTCGGAAGGGAAGAAATGATACCAAGGTTTCGGAGATTTCTGGCCTTCGAAAGAGTTAGAAAAGGACCCTTTTTGATAAGGTTGCGAGCCTCATGAATAAAATGAGTCGGAAACTTCAGCCAGTGAATGGATTGGGCGAGAAATAAGGAAATCCTGAGCGAGTTGTAACTATACTCGATCCTCTCGCTCTTCACGAAGTAATACTCGACCTCTACAAGCCCCTCTTCGAGGTTATGGCCTTCCCCTCCGAAAAGTCTCCTTCAGGGGCATCCTACTAAACTTAGCACAATCTCCTCCGCTTGGATATCCGTATTGGGACTTTCAATCCCCATTTTCAGGGGCATTTCACTGCAACTTTGGGACAAGAAGCGAAAATTTTCTTCCACCTGAACGCTTTCAATCCCCATTTTCAGGGGCATTTCACTGCAACATTTACTGAAGTGTTAAGTTCTTTAGGTTATAAAATCTTTCAATCCCCATTTTCAGGGGCATTTCACTGCAACAACAGGGAAATTGAGGGATGACATTTATCTCTACGTCTTTCAATCCCCATTTTCAGGGGCATTTCACTGCAACCGTTAAGTCAAACGCAAACGCAACGGTCCCGCTAACGCTTTCAATCCCCATTTTCAGGGGCATTTCACTGCAACTTTGATACCAACAAGATGAGATATGCGACTATTGTGGTCTTTCAATCCCCATTTTCAGGGGCATTTCACTGCAACAATTATTACTTCACCGCCAGCTCCTCCGTCGATGTGCTTTCAATCCCCATTTTCAGGGGCATTTCACTGCAACTTTCTATGACAATATGAACACTTTGCGAGAAAACAGCTTTCAATCCCCATTTTCAGGGGCATTTCACTGCAACATTACCTCCGCACGCGCAGGATAGTATATAACTATATTACTTTCAATCCCCATTTTCAGGGGCATTTCACTGCAACTCACAAAACTCTCTCCTATGATAGCCTGTTATTTTATCTTTCAATCCCCATTTTCAGGGGCATTTCACTGCAATTGAAATACTAAACAGAATACCTTTCAAAATCAAGCTTTCAATCCCCATTTTCAGGGGCATTTCACTGCAACGCGTTCGAAGGGAATAACGTCGGCAGGAATAGTTTCCTTTCAATCCCCATTTTCAGGGGCATTTCACTGCAACAATCGTGAGAGCAAAAGAAGGACTTCAAATTAGTTCCTTTCAATCCCCATTTTCAGGGGCATTTCACTGCAACTTAAAGAGGATAGAAGCAGAGCTTTTGGAATTAAGCTTTCAATCCCCATTTTCAGGGGCATTTCACTGCAACAAGATGCTCTCGGAGATTGCAAAAGCTTAAATATCTTTCAATCCCCATTTTCAGGGGCATTTCACTGCAACCCCCGCTCTTCTTTTCATGTTTGGCCGGCTTTCCTTAAAAATCTATGTGAAGACTTTTTGAACTTCGATTTTTGCATAGGGGGTTTATAAAGAAGTTCACAAAGTTTCGCCTTTTACCGAAAGCCTAGTGCGGAGGGGGGGATTTGAACCCCCGACATTCGGATCTTCAGTCCGACGCTCTCCCAGGCTGAGCTACCTCCGCCAATTTCTTTTCATGCACCATTGCTTAAAATTCTGATGGAAAAAGCTTTTAGGGAAAGCAATAGATCAAAACACGAAAAAAATGAAAAAATTTCCGATTGTGGCTGCTGTTCTGCTTGTGATCGTTTTCTCTTTCATGATCTATCTAACAAGGAAACCTGTCGAAAAATTGCCATACACCTTCACCCGGGACTGGCTCAGGAAAGGAAACATTTGGGTTTTCGACCAACCACCACCGGAATATCTTGAGGCGCTGGGAGCAACCGGCACTGCTTTCTCCGTCTACTATTCCGGTTTCAACGAGTATGAGTGGAATTATGTGAAATCTCTACATCACCGTGGCTTTAAAGCCACTGCCAATCTTCCTCTTGGGCAGGCTACCATTACCGAAAACATCGAGCTCAGAGAAAATGTCTGCAAGAGAAACATTCACAACCAGCCAATTCTTCTGCTCGGACTAGAAGGAATTTACAACGCATGTGGGAATAATCCGCTCTGGCGTGATTTTCTCATGAAGAGGATAGCCGAGCTGGCGCAAGGAGATGTGGACGGAATACTTCTCGACGAACCGGGGGATATCGGGGATTGTTTCTGTGACCACTGCATGCGAGCCTTTAACAATTACTTAGCTGAACATTACACGTCCGAAGAATTACAGCGGTTTTTTGGGATAACTGATCTCTCATCTTTCAGCTATCGGGAATATCTGCTGAGAAATGGGGGAACCCAATGGTGGGACGATCCCAATCCAAACCTGCAAATGGCCTATCTAAAATTCAGGTATTCGGAAAGAGTGAACTTCATTCGCAACCTCATTCGGCAAGCCAAAGAGGCCGCGGGCTGGGACATTCCCGTTACGGCCAATGTCTACGAGTTTTCACCGAATCACCAAATTTTCGTTCCCCTCCTCGACTTTGTAATCTACGAGATGCCGATAATCCCGGAAGCCCACCCTGACGTTTCTTATCTTAGATCGATCCCTGGCAAACATTTTGTAACTTATCTTCTGGCCGAAGCTCTAGATCCAGAGAAGCCATTCTCAGCTTTCCCGGATGTCTTTGACTTACTCCACCTCTCCAGAGACTTGGAGAATGAGCAATGGCTGTGGAGATACTGGTTGGCAGAAGCGAGAGCCTGCGGCGCCTCCTTCATGATACCATACAAAGCGTACGTTTATGGAGGGGAAAGTGATTACACGCTGGATGTCGAGGAGGTCTCTCCCTACACGAAATTCTTTGCCGAAAATCCGGAATATTATGAAAACTTGGAAAGAATTGCAACCGTTGGACTACTTTTTGATCTTCACTCCACACTTTTCAATAAGTTTACCTGGCTTACCTACAACGCATGGTCGAGCTTCGAAAACATCGGAATAACCCTCCAAGAAGCCCATGTTCCCTTTGAGGTAATTTACAGAGGCGATGGGGTTTTCGTGCAGAAATCTTGTTCACTTAGCGAATTACGGAGGTATCGGGCGATCATAATACCTAAAGATTACGATCTCGATCAAGACTTCCTGAACATTCTGCAGCAATATTCAGCCAGCGGAGGCATAGTCATAAGACGCGACAACTTGGCTGATGACTCCCAAATAGTTTCAGAGCTGAGAAGACTCGGAATCGATCTCGGGGTGGAAACAAATGCCACAGATGCTCTCTCGCTTATCATTTACCGTAGAGGAGATTCGCTCTTGATCCATATGATAAACTCTAGATACGACCTACAGGCGCGCGATTTTTCGAGTTTAACAAATGTAGAAATAACGCTGACGATTCCAGATGGGGTAACGCTAGATGGGAAACTCCTTAGAGTCGTAAGCCCGGATTCAGATAACATAACTCTGGGCTTCGTGATACAAGATAGAAAGGCGAAGTTCACATTGCCCTATCTTCACTGCTATTCCGTGGCATTCTTCGAGTGAAAAAATTCGATGTCAATGATTATGCCGAATGTTTTTCCGAGAAGTTTTTTAGGGGAAGAACCTACTTGAAACCGATGAAACTCGTCGCTGGAATTGATATTGGAGGAACAAAAGTAAAGTGTGTTGTCGCGGATGAGAAAGGTCGATTTCTGGTTTCTCTGAAAGAGCCAATCGATGTGAGAAGTGAGAGAGCAATCGTCGAACAACTCTTCACGATGATCTCGCAGGCTTGCAAGAAGGCAAAAATCGAAAAACTAGCAGCGGTTGGCATAGCCTCAGCCGGTCCAATGAACTTGGCGAAGGGCGAGCTGATGAAACCAACCAATATACCATTTCCAAGGGTCCCGCTCGTCCGACCTCTAGAGGAAGAGCTGGAGATTCCCGTATGTCTGCTGAACGATTGCTCGGCGGCCGTGCTGGGTGAAGCCATCTTTGGAGCCGGGAAGGGGGAAGAAAACGTCGTGTACGTCGGGATCGGGACGGGAATAGGTGGGGGTGCAATCGTTGACGGTCATCTTCTCTTCGGGAAAGATGGAAACGCGTGCGAAATCGGACATATCGTTGTAGATCCAGCCGGTAGGCTCGAGTGTGGTTGCGGAAAAAGAGGACACTGGGAAGCCTACTGTTCTGGTAAAAATATTCCAAACTTCGTAAGGATGAGGCTTGAGGAGATGGGCGAGAAATCTGACCTATCGGAGCTCGGTTCAAAGGAGATATATCAGAGAGCGAGAAGCGGAGATAAACTCGCTCTCAAACTCGTCATGGAAATAGCGGAGTTAAACGCAGTGGGTCTAGCCGACGTCGTTAACGTGTATGACCCGTCTATTCTCACGCTTGGAGGGAGTGTCGCGCTGAAGGATTCCGACCTTGTCGTCGAGCCCGCGAAGAAGCGGATAGCCAAATATCTGAGAAACAGAAAGCCGAAAGTTGTGACGACACCACTCGGCGAAGATGCTGTCCTCTTCGGAGCAGTTGCGCTGGCCCTTAATCCAGAAGTCTTGCCGAAAAAGTTTAGGCATGCCTCAAGATTCTTGTAAGGTGTCCAAATGATCGAGATTATTTTTATAATTGCCGGATTCCTCTTTGGAATCTTCCTGGCTTCAAAATACTACCAATGGAAGTTTAGAACTATGCTTGAAAGATGGAGAATGGAGTTCGAAGAAAAGTTGAAAGCGGAGATTCTGGAAAGGAGTCGGGCGGTTTTGAAAGGAAAAATAGGAGAACAGCTTGCCCCGCTTCTCCCTGCCTTCAAGCATGAGCCGGCTGATGCACGCTTCATCGGCTCCCCGGTAGACTACATCGTCTTCGAGGGATACAAGGAAGGTGAACCACAAAAAATAATCTTCTTGGACGTAAAAACTGGAAAGAGCCGAGAGCTCACGCCGATCGAAAGAAAGATCAAAAAGCTAATAGATGAAAAAAAGATCGAGTGGGAGACAGTAGAAATCCCTGAAGTTTGAAAATCACCAGCTTTCTCCAAGAAAATCCACGATGAAACATGCATTGTATGTAGCCTCGATCCCGTTTGCTCTGCAGAACTCAATCGCCCTTTCTGACTCAGATCCTGGTTGCATCCAGACTTTTGTTATGCCAAGTTCTCTGCACTCCTCGACAATCTTCTCCGTCACCCGCGGTGGAACTACCGTTATCACAAGATCCGGCTTGACCGGCAGATCTTTCAGAGAGGAGTAACATTTTTCTCCATCGACTTCGGGATAATTGGGATTTACAGGAAAGACATCGAATCCAAGAGATTTTAGCTTGTTGTAAATTCTCCACCCCCACTTTTCTCTGTTAGGAGAGGCGCCGACCACAGCTATTTTCTTCGGCAGGGTCACAATATCACCTTAAACTCGGAAGATAAAGAAATTCCAGATGCGAGACAAAATTATCCTGACCGCTTTAATAATCACCATTCTGACTCTCACTCTGTTCAAAAATATCCATGCCGAAAGCATGCCTGCTCCCGAGAATCTTGCCGACTATGTCAATCCTTTCATTGGGGTAGGTGAGGACGGAAGGACTTTCCCAGCAGTTTCCCTTCCGTTCGGTTTTACCCAGTGGACTCCACAGTCACCTAAGGAGACCGAAAGAGCAGAGATTCCCTACTGGGGAGAAAACACTATAACTGGGTTCAGAGGATCACATGCCCCGCAGGGTTCCTGGATGCTCGACTACGGATGTCTGACAATCCAGCCACAAGCCGGATCTCTGAAGCTCACACCCGCCCAGAGAGAGGTCAGAATGGAAAACGTTGAAGCGCATCCGGACTACTGGTCATGCATCCTGATAGATCAGTTCGGAATAAAAGTTGAGATAACAGCGACGATGCATTGTGCTATTTTTAGGCTGACTTATCTCGGATCAGGAGCAGCGTACGTTCTGGTGGACGCACATGCGGGCGGACAAACCTTTGTTATTCATGAGAACTCCGAGATTCTCGTACATAATGTGCAACACGGGTATGGTAGCTCGATCGAGGGTTTTCATGTCGTCCGATTCGAAAAACCCTTCCTGCAGTCTTCGGCGGCTTCTGGAGAGCTCGCACACGCAGACTATGCAGTGCAGTCCGGCGATGTGATACTCCTGAAGGTCGGAACGTCTTTCATAAGCTATGAACAGGCGAGAATGAACTTAGCCCTAGAAATTCCCGGCTGGGACTTTGAAAACGTGAGGAGGACCGCGAGAGAAATCTGGAATAAAGAACTAGGACGCATAGAAGTGGAAAGCGAAAACCAAGAGGACCTCGTGAAGTTTTACACGGCTCTCTATCACTGCCTGCTGGAACCGAGCCAGCTTTCCGAGTATGGAAAATACTACAGTGCCTTCGACAACAAAATCCACGAGTGTGCGTGGGGAGAATACTACAACGATTTTTCGCTCTGGGACACGTTTCGGGCCGAACATTCCCTCCTGATACTCCTCAAACCAAGAGAAGCGGAAGATATGTGCCAGTCGCTTACCAGAATGGGGATCGAAGGTGGGTGGATTCCGAAGTGGCCCAACCCAGGATATTCTGGAATAATGATTGCGACGCATGCTGATTCCGTCATTGCCGAAACATACCTGAAAGGACTTGTTCGATTTGATGCCGAAACTGCATATATGTTATGCTACAAACACGCGACGCGTCCGGGGCCGTCGTTCTTCGAGGCGAGAGAGGGAGTCGAATATTACACAGAACTGGGATATGTGCCGGCCAACGTCATGGGGGAAGCCACCTCGATCACAATTGAGTCCTCGTACGACGATTATGCGCTGGCAATGTTTGCACTGGCTCTCGGAAGGGAAAACGAACACAGATACTTCCTCGAGAGATCCAGATACTGGAGGAACGTTTACGATCCAAATGCACCGGGTGAACCCGGAAATCCTTACAGAGGATACGTACGTGGCAGAAATCTAGATGGATCTTGGACGAATCCTACAGATTTTTCTCCAACTCAGTGGTATTCCTACATCACTGAAGGAACGCCATTTCAGTACACTTGGCATGTGATGCACGATGTGAAGGGTTTGATAGACGCGATGGGCGGTAGAGACATCTTTAACGCAAAACTCGATTGGTTCTTTGATCACTCAGTGTGGAGGAAGGGGAACGACTGGTCAAGCTACTACTGGCACGGAAATGAGCCCTGTCAACATGTAGCTTACCTTTACAACTGGTCGGGTAAACCTTGGAGGACACAAGAACTTGTCAGAAAAATCATGGAGACCAGATACTGGACGATAACTGGAAAGATAGGGGGACTCTGTGGCAATGAGGATTGCGGTCAAACATCTGCCTGGTTTGTTTTCTCGGCGATGGGATTTTATCCGGTCTGCCCAGTCGGTCTTCACTACGAAATCGGTAGTCCCCTCTTTAAAAAATCATCGTCCATCTGCCCGATTATCATTACGGCGGAAGAGATTTCACAATAATCGCTCATAACAATTCAAAAGAGAACGTTTATATTCAGTCGGCCAAACTAAACGGAAAACCGCTTAACAGACCTTGGCTTTGGCACTGGGAAATAGCCGCCGGCGGAACGCTTGAGCTCTGGATGGGTCCTCAACCGAACTATGAATGGGGGGTCAATCCAGACGACATGCCTCCCTCTGGAGAGTATATTCCATGGACTCCTTTAGAATGTAAGAGTTTAGAGGCGCCTGAAAAAGTAGAAATCGGGAAAAATTTCCAAGCGACAATCAGAGTGAGAAATCCGCTTCCGGCGACCGTTGTCGGATACATCGTTGTAAAAATAGATAACGAAAACATGCTGAAACCTGTGATTGTAAGAGGAGAGGAAAATCTCGTAGTTTTTGACTGTCTGTTCTACCGGGCGGGCGAACATGTTATCTCCGTCGAAAATCATTACGTAATAGTTAGAGCTGAGCCTTTCCCCACTATTTTGAGATTCCCTCCATGGAGAAATGTAACCAAGGGACTTGTGGAGGAAAATAGTTCTCTGAAAATCGAGCCTATTCCGTCACAAATTGTCCGAGATTTGTCGGGGAACGGAAACAATGGAGTATTAGAGATCTCTTCGAACGCAGAACATGAGGATCCGCTAATAGTCAAAGATGGAACGAACTGGGTTTTCGAGTTCAATGGTGTAAACGATATTATAACCGTGCCGTCTTCCTCTTCTCTAAACTTGGGTTCTGAGTTCACGATCTCGGCATGGATATACTACGTGCACACGCCGGGGATTCACAGAATCATCAGTAAGTGGGGTGCGAACTACAGCCAGAAATCCTACCAGCTTTGGATTGCCGGGAGCGGATGGGGAGGACCCAAGGATGAAGTTATCTTGGAAACCCGAGATGGCGGAGTGGTGAACACCAGATACGTGATGCCAAGTGAGGAGTGGCATCTGCTGACATGGGTTCACTCAAGAAGTGATGGATTCGACAGACTATTTATCGACGCCCAGTTGGTTTTCGAGAGAAGCGTAATCGCTGATCCAAGCCCCTCCGATCAATCGCTCGGCCTAGCAGGACAAACAGGAATCGAGCAATCGCGGCGCTTCAACTTCAGGGGCAGGATGGATGACATAAGGATTTATCGCAAGGCTCTGAATTCTCAAGAAATCCAAACTTTATTCTTGGGCGGACTAGTGGAAGACCAAGCGCTTGTTGCTAGGTGGGACGCGGACGATCCCGCCTGCTTCGCAGGTGGTTCCGAAAGCTGGAATTCTGGATGGTTCGAGTTCGGATTTCCTGTCAAACTCATCTCGGTAGAATACGGGGTTGTTCGATCAATTGATGAAAATGTATACCTCACGCTATTATTGGATAACCAGTATGCGGTCGGGGTCTTCGGACCCATTTCTCTCGAAGGAGACAGAAAGATCTGGGTGGAAAACATCATCACAGAGAAGCTGTCTATAATCCTCGAACTTCAGACATCAAATTCGATACATTCGCCTAAAGTTAGAAATTTCTCCTTGGCAATGGAACCAGCTGAAGCTGCCCGCTTCATTTTCGAGAATCTAAACGTAGAACCACATGAGGTTCTTTCAGGAGAACCTGTGACGATTTTCGTTGACATCAAAAATGTTGGAGATCTCGCCGGCACTTGCAGGATTGAACTTCTGATCGACAACGATGTTATCGACAATATCGACATCACACTGCAGCCAGGAGAAGCTAGAAGGGTGTATTTTACTCAGAGCCTAACGACGCCCGGAAAGCATACGGTTACCATCGGGGAGCTGAGTGTAGAATTCAATGTAGTCTCCTTTGAGACGAAATTCATCATTCTCGGATTGAATGTTTCAAAAGAGAGGGTGAAGAAAGGCGAAAAGCTTGAAGTGATCGTGGTTGTTAAAAATTCTGGTAACACTTCTGGCACTTACGAAGTTATTCTGAAAGTGGATGGTGTGCAGGTTGAAAATATGCTTGTCTCGCTCGGCCCTTCCGAAAACATTGAAATCAGTTTTCGGATTCGAATTTACAAAGCTGGAAAACATGTCGTTTCTGTCGATAATCTGGCCGAAGAGATCAACGTGTACGAGGAAAAAGATCTGACCTCAATAGTCGTGGGGGTTGCTGCAGCGCTTCTTGCAATCGCGCTGGGCTTAAAGTTCTTTTTCCGCTAGCAACCTGAATTTGAAAACATAACGTCCGTCCTTTCGTATGCGCCAGGCGTCGACCAATCTGAAAAATCCATGATATTTCCAGATTCCCGGGGCGATCTTCTCATAAACTTTTACCCGCTCTGCTTTTCTTTTACCCAATTTAAAGGCCTTCACGGCCTCAAAGAAAAGACCGTTCTGCGTCAGCTTTCTGGATTTCGTCGTATACGGTTGGTCTATGCTCTTTGGGTCTGGACATCCTTTTCTCCTGAAGGCATTATGACCTTCATAAATGAGAATCTTGCCCGCTTCTTCCCAAAAATCCTCATAGGGTACATCTGATGAAGTATTCATCAAGATCACGCTGTAGTTTTTCTTCAACCGATAGTACATTCCACGGCGCAATCTTTTGCCTTCACGGCTACACATTTCTTGATAGGATATCTGCACAATTCTTGGATGTATTTTAGATTGTTTAAATCGATTTATGATGCAGAATACGCAGGAGTGGTATTTCCTCCATTTGATTTCGACCTACCATCTCCCAGATGATTCCTCTAGGCTTTGGATGTTTTTTCTCGGTCTCGATTAGGCGTTCGGGTGTGGCGATGATATCGACCGGAACATCGTGAGGCTCAACCGGTACGCTCTCCACGATCTGCAGCTCGTGGACGGTTGTGGCAACTGGTGTGCTTTCTTCGGCAGCTCCACATTCCCTCAGAATTGCAAACTCTAGATCTCCGAATCCCCCTCCTTTCCCGATTCTCCCACCACTCAAATCTACAGCAACTGAACCTTCCACAATGAGGTCCACTTTCAGATCCCATGGCATTATCTCCCTTCCGAATTTCATCGCTCCGCCTATCGTTGCGGCCTCGCGCGGATTTACGGCTCCGGAAACCTCGATAAAACCTATGCGCAATCTGGGGGAAGCCATCACAAGTCTTTTTCCGTCTATCAGCACGGCTTGCCTAACCGGAAGTTGTGGAGAATCTGGACTGACCAAGACGACCTCTGCACATCGGTACTGTCTTGATGAGCAAAGCCGTTCAGCGGCTTTCTCACTCCCGATGAAGTTAGGAATCCTGCCCTCCACCGGTTTCGGGAATCTCGCAACCCCGGTCTCTTCGAGAATCCTCCAGATTTTCCTTCGGATTTCCATCTTCTGAGACCTCATCCTATAATACTCGACGCAAATGGAGGAGTTTTGTTTAATTAAACCAAAAGGTATAAATAAAGGTATTATACCAAAAAGTATACTGATGGGTATAAAACCTGCGGAGGAGCTGGGAAACCCGTTCTCGTACGGGAAAGCGGTGAGTGGAAAGCAATTCATCAACCGTGAGAAAGAACTCGAAGAACTGAAAGCCCACGTGAAATCTGGAAAGAGCGTGATAATCTATTCCTCCCGCGGCATGGGGAAAACCTCTCTGCTTAAAGAGTTCTTCAGAAGACTGAACAAACCGTACGTTCCGATCTTGATTGACATGTTCGGAACCCCGAGCAGAGAGATCTTGGCCAGAACGCTTGTAGAGAATGTTGCGAATTCCGTGTATGGAACTCTTGAAAAAATAAGGAAATCTCTGGGCGATTTTCTCCGAAGAACGAAGATAGACATGGTTCTCACTCCGGACGGTAAAATCAGGTTTGAATTCTCCAGGACCCCCGTGCAGGAAGATATCAGCGAGGTTTTGGATCTGCCTGAGAGAGTTGCTGAGAAGCATGGACTGCAAATCATCTTGGCCTTTGACGAATTTCAGGAGATAAGAAATTTAGACGGTGAAGAAATGGAAAAACTCATGAGGTCGAGATTCCAGCACCATAAGAATGTAGTTTACATCTTTACTGGAAGCAGAAGACATCTCTTGGATGAAATATTCAGCGAAGAACGCAGGGCCTTTTACAGATTCGGCAGACCCATGGAACTGGGACCAATTCCGCGAGATGAGTTTTCACGTTACATAACCGACTGCTTTGAGAGAACTGGTGGGAGAATAAGCGGGGAAGCGGTTGAGCGTATACTCGAGATAACAGGATGTCATCCGTCCTTCACTCAGCAGCTTTGCTATGAACTCTGGTTTATGTCGAGAACGGTCGAGGAAAAATCGACCGTGGAGAAAGCCGTCGAAAACATAATTTTCCACGAGAGGATTCACTACTTGCAAATTTGGGAAAATCTGACATATTTGCAGCGCAGACTTCTGGAAGGTCTCGCAAAGGAAGAGATCGGACCATACTCAATGGAGTTTATCTCGAAGTACGGCTTGAGATCACCCGCCCATGTGAGGAAAGCCCTCAAGTTGCTCGAAAAGCGCGGTCTCGTCGAGAAAAACAAGATCTCGGACATTTTCTTTAGGGAATGGATCAAAAGAGGCATGCCATGAAAACGTGCCTTCACTCTCGGGATTTAATGTATCATTGTAATAATTTAAAAATCCAGTTTTTTTGAAGAGAGCATGCTGACGAAGTATGCGGCAACTGTCAAAAACCTCAGAGGGGTCCTCCTTTTCTTTGAGCAAGAGGATGCGGCCAGCAGCATCGAGTGGTTGATGAAACATTTCCGCTATCGGAATCTTGGAATTCCGCCGAGTCTCGGAGAAAAAATCGAAATCAAAAAGCCTTTTGTCGAGCTCATCTATCCGAGCGGAGAACTCAAAAAACTCGTTGAGCTTCTGACAAACATGAGAATCGAAAGAAACGCAGCGGAAGCAGTTGTGCTCGCCTCGGCTTATATCAGTCCCATTTTTGCCCTTGATGAGAAATCTGTGCGTTTTCTTAGACCTCTCGAGGCAGGAAGCGTGCGGACGTCGAAAAAACTAACGAACAGAGATATGAAGCTTCATCTGCGGATTGCTGACTACACGGTGCTAGACTTCTACAGCTGGAGTGTGGAGAACGCGGAAAGATTTTGGACATGCCATGAGGTCGAAAAGCTGTTGAATGAAAGAAAGAAGAAAATTGAAAAGGATGCGAAAAGGTACTGGAGAATCAGCGGAGAAGGGAAGAAATTTCTCATGTATCTCGACTCCCTGCAGTTCATATGTGAGAGGAAAGGTCTGGAGAAATTAAGAAAGCTTGATCCCTCTTGGGCTTCAGCGGGACTCGCTATTGGAGCAGCCATTTGTACTCCTAAAGAGTTTATCCACGAATGACCTGTATCACCCACCATCAAAATTTGAATCTCTCAATGACGGATGTTTGGTATTTAACCTTTGTAAAGAAAGATTTCTCTGCTACTTTGATTATTTCTGAATGATGTCCCTCGCGATGAGATCTCTGTACTGCTCTGCTTCCCTGATTAGGCGATGCCTGCCGTTGCTGACGAGAACAATGGGTGGTCTCGGTCTCATGTTGTACTGGTGGGATAAGCTGGTTGTGTAAGCGCCCGCACAGAAAACGGCAAGAATATCACCCTCCTCGACCGGAGGGAGCCTGACGTTCCGACCGATGACGTCACCACCGAAGCAGAGAGGACCAGCGATGTTCACTCTTTCCCTCGGTTTCATTACAGCTTTGTTTGCGAGAATCATTTTGAACCTGTACACGCCCATAGCTGCTCTGAGAAGAATGTTCGATCCTCCGTCGACAATCACCCATTTGCTCCCGTCGGGCGTTCTCTTCACGACACCAACTTTGAGAAGACAGACGCCTGCGTCGGCTAGAATATATCGCCCGGGCTCGAAGATGAGAAGAGGCTCGCTCAACCCGTACTTTTTCACGTTCGATTTCACGGCTGAGATGACCGCTTCTGCATATTCTTCAGCCGTTGGTGGATGCTCTCCCTCGTACTCCACGCCGAGACCTCCACCGAGATCAACCAGCCCAAGCTTGATTCCGCTTTTGCTCAGATCCGCTAGAAGACGGAAAATTCTGTTTATCGCGAAAACAAAAGGTCGCGTAGAGGTGATTTGAGAACCAATGTGCATGTGTACCCCTTTGAGAGAGATGTGTTTCGATCCGGCCGCTCGCTCGAAAGCCTTCCTCGCCTCTGGAATGTGGATCCCGAAATGGCTGTACTCCGCTCCCGTTACGAGATCCCTGTGCGTCCGGACTTTCACACCCGGATTAACCCTTATGCAGATGTTGGCGAGCCTGTTAAGCCGTTTGGAGATTTTCTCAAGCTTCTCAAGTTCGGAGAGAGAATCCACGTTTATTAGAATCCCTTTCTTCACTGCCAGCTCTAGTTCCTCCTGGCTCTTGTTCGCACCGTTGAAGACGATATCCTCAGGCTTAGCACCAATCCTGAGCGCGCTTAGGAGTTCATACTCAGAGACTACCTCAAAACCGGCTCCTTCTTCCTTGAGGATTTTGAGAATGGCTAAAGAGGGATTTGCCTTCACCGCGTAGCAGACCTTAACCTTCTCGTACCTTTTCTTCAGGGCGCCTAGAAACTCCCTGAAGCGTTTTCTAACACGCTGCTCGTTTATAACGAAGAGGGGGGTTCCATATTTTTCTGCGAGTTCGAGAGCGTCAACTCCGCCGATTTTGAGATAACCGTCCTCCCCGTATTCAAGATGATTTCTGATCGTCCAGCTCATTCATGAACATTCCGCGTGAAGTTTAATCAGGTTTTCGAAATCTCCGGAGTTTTCAATTTAGACTAATGTCTCTGCCAAATTTTTGCTTTTCTTGTCTTCCGAAAGTGGTGCGGGGGAGGGGATTTGAACCCCCGAACCCCTTCGGGACCAGATCTTGAGTCTGGCGCCTTTGACCTGGCTCGGCCACCCCCGCCCAATTAATTTTTTCATACTTGCGGTTATAAGTTCTCCAGATGCCGTTCGAAACTTCGAAGGCTTTTGAACACATCGACAGACTTGCCTACGGGATAGGCCCCCGCATCTCGGGAACAAGAGGAGAATCCCTATCTGCAGATTACATCCAAAATTATCTCAAATCAATCGGACTTGAAACCCGCAGGCAGGTCTTCATCTTCACAGACAGACGTGCGAGGAGAAAAATCTTCTCAATCATCCTGGCAGTCTCCCTCCCGTTCATGCTCCTCTTCCCACCTGAGATATCCATCCCCATGTGGTTTTCCTTGCTTGCTCTCACCTTTTTCGCGCCGCTACCACGCAGGCGTGGAATAAATATAATCGCCAGAATTCGTGGAAAACCTCCGGTCGTCGCCCTGTCAGCCCATCACGATTCTGCAAAACGCTCAAAGATTAAGAAGAAGCTATTCCCGATCTCGATTTCCATCGCGACCATCGCCGTCCTCATCCGTCCAATCTCTGCATACTGGGCCTTGCTCTGGCCACCCTGCTTCATTCTTTTAGCCGTGAACGCTCTCTTCATGCTCAAACGCGAAGAGCTTTCACCAGGCGCGAACGACAATGCGAGTGGCGTAGCCGTCCTCCTCGAAGTCGCCAGATGTCTCCGTGAAATTCAAGATCCGCCCGAAGTTTTCTTTCTCTTCACCGGAGCCGAGGAACAGGGGCTCGAGGGCATGAAAAACATTCTCAAGGAGAAAATTATTCCGAGAGGAACACCAATCTTAAACATAGACACCGTGGGCTTTGGAAGTCAGATTTACTTCATCGAAGGGAACGGTCTTCATAGAAGACTGACGACAAGTTTTGAATTGAACAAAAAACTGGAGGAAACTGCTGCCAGACTCCAACTCAAAATCCTTCCTTGGTGGTCTGTCTACGCCAAACATGACCACATGCCTGCGATATCAGCCGGCCATCCTTCTACCACCATTACCCTTGACAGCCCCGACCAACAGACCGACAAAAAGGCTGTGGAAAAAGGTCTGATAAACGCCAAAAAAAGGAGCTATAAGTGGTTGCACACGAAAGACGATCTTCCGGACAAGTTGGACGTAAACGCGGTTGAAACGGCTGGAAATCTGATCCTCGAGTTCCTAGGCGTTAGAACACAGCAGACTCAACTTGATTTAAGCAAATCAGAGAATGTTGAAATGGAGGTGAAACCGTGAAAATCGGGATAATCTCCGACACACACGATAGACTCGAAGCTGTCGAAAAGGCCGTTGACCTCTTTAACACCGCTGGTGTCGAGGTCGTCCTACACGCCGGCGATCTCGTCTCCCCTTTTGTGGTTCCGAGACTCGCAAAGCTAAAAGCAAAACTCTACTACGTCTGGGGAAACAATGACGGTGATAGGCTGCTCGTCAGCAAAAGAATGGCCGAATTCGGGATGGAGCCGCCCACGGAGATAGCCCTGCTGAACATTGCCGGAAAGAGAATCGCTCTCCTACACGGAACTAGCGAACTCATCGTTGAGGCTCTGGCTAAATCTATGCAGTTTGACATCATTGTCAGGGGACATACGCACAAGGCAGAGGTCATACGGGGAAACTGCCTCGTCATAAACCCCGGGGAAGCCTGCGGCTACTTGACGGGTAAAAGAACGGTAGCAGTTCTTGAAACAGATACAATGGACGTTCAGCTTCTCGAAATCTAAACTTCGGGAGGTAAGTGATCCTTGATAGAAATAGCGATAGTTGCTCTCGGCTTCTTCGTAGCTTGGAACATCGGAGCGAACGATACCGCAAACTGCATAGGCACGGCTGTAGGTAGCGGGATAATAACAAAAAAACGTGCTCTTCTAATCGTCGCCTTTTTTGTTCTACTGGGAGCCTCTCTCGAAGGCTGGAAAAACATGAAGACCGTTGGGGAAGGAATTCTGATACCCGGAGTCGGTGGAAATCCGCTTGCAGATCCTTCTCTCTCCTTTCTCGTTATCGCTATACTAGCTGCGGCAGGTTCCTGGGTTCTTCTCGCAACTTTCTTTGGGATGCCGATCTCAACATCCCAGTCCATGATCGGAGCAGTTTTAGGAAGCGGAATCTTCCTCTCCCTAACCCGCCCGGAAATCGGAGTCGGCGTCAACTATCGGAAAATAGGCGGAATCGCTCTCTCTTGGGTTTTAAACCCGATGTTCGCGGCTTTAATCGCGACGCTCCTGATGATCATTCTACGAAGTCTCATAAGAACAACAAGAGGTCTGCTCGCGATCAACAGAATCCTGACCATCCTCATCTTAATTTCCGCAGCCTACAGCGCCTATACTCTTGGAGCAAACGACGTTGGAACATCGACTGGAGTGATATACGCCAAAATGGGGTGGTCGACGAGATTAACAGCAGTCTTCGGAGCTCTGGCTTTGATCGTTGGTGCGATAACTTTCAGCTCCAGAGTTATAGGAACTGTAGGGAAAGGAATAGTTCCCCTTGACGCCATCAGCGCCTTTGCTGCACAGTTCGGGGCAGCCATGACAGTCTGGTTTTTCGTTCAGCTGGGAATTCCTGTTTCAACTTCGCAGGCGCTCGTAGGTGGCATCGCAGGCGTTGGTCTTGCGAAAAGGTCTTCGATGATAAACAAGCGAAATCTCTTGAAAATCTCGGTGGCTTGGGTGGCTACACCATTAATTGTCTGCTTGATATCCCTTCTGTTCTGCCAACTTTTCTCGTTGGTATAGATTTTCATGTCGTGAGTGTTAATCCGAGAATAGCTATGGAATCGCTCATGTCCTCCGCTCTGTCGGCTATATTTCCCATTCTTCTTATTATTTCCGCAAGCTGTACAACGCTTAACGGTTTGAATAGTTTCTCCATCTCGTAAAGTTCCTCAACTATCTCGTGCTCTATCAAATCGACCTCGTGTTCTAGGTCATCCACACTCCTCGCGATTCTGATCGCTTCATCCACATTTCTCTCCAGAGCTTTCACAGAATTGCTGAGCATTTCCGCCGTCTGCGTTATAACGCCGGCCATCGTCATAAACTTCTCCTTCCATTGAGCTACTCGCTTATTTTTCGCCGAGAGCGATTTTAACTCCTTAATCAGACTCTCCCTGAGAAGAAGAGTACGCATTGCACCCTCCGCCGTGTCCGCTACCCTGTCTAACCTCTCCGCCAACCACGCCAAGTCCCCTCGGAAAGCCGGGATGAAAGCTCCTCTTGTGAGCAGAGTGATAAAATCCCTTCTACCCTTGTCCGCTCTTGTCTCTAAGCTTGAGAGTTCCCTTCCAAGCTTTTCCGCCTTTTCCAAGTTCCACTCTTTAAAGTAAGCCCGCACAACCTCCTCGAACTTCTTAACAACCTCCAGAACTATCTCCGAGTTGTTCTTCAAAATCTCAAAAGCTTGCTTTTCCAGTTTTCCACCAATCACGAGATCACCTCAGTCCAATCACCATTTTGAGCCGCATCTTTTATAACCTGCGCCTCTTCTTCACTCTTTTGGAAAGAACATGCCCGCAGACCTCGCACACCTTGTTTTTTCTTTCGTAAACTCTGCCACAGCTCGGACAGAATTTTTCCCACTCCCTAACTTCTTTTATTCCTTCCGTTGTGATCGGTCTGATCGAAACTCCCATGATCGCCGCCACATTCTGAAGCGCGTAATCGTCCGTAACAAGCGTTGCCTCAAGGTCTAACGCCAGAGCTAGCAGCTTTGCATCGGTTTCGGATATTACGTTGCACGTTCTGACACAAATTTCTTTGACCTTCTCTAGCGAACTCTCGGAAGGGGAAAGAATCTTTACGGTTCCAGAAAGAAGCCCAGCTTCCAACCTAGACTTCGTTAACAGACCCTTCGCCTCATTCAAAACTTCATCAATCGTGAAAAACTCTCCCCTTCCGGTTAAAACTAAACCGCCCACCAGCGCAGAGGTGTCAAGTACATACCTTTTCACAGAATCTTTTCCAGACTCCGGCAAAATTCTCCCCATTTGAAAAACTTTGCCCCACTCTCAGATGCAGATATTTTTACCACACTTCCGTGGGGTAGCCTTGCTCTCTCCAGCCCGTCTACTATCAAAAGCCCCTCCTGCCCGGGCAAACAAACTTCGACATCAACTCTGCTTTTAGCTGGGAGCACTATGGGCGGGATAGGCTTGCTGGATGGGCAAATTGCTGTGACCACAATGCATTCCACGCCCGGGAATATTATCGGACCTCCCGCAGCTCTGGTGTACGCGGTACTTCCTGTGGGAGTTGAGACGATGACACCATCTCCACGGAAACTGAATATCTTTTTACCATCGACAGAGACCTTCAGCGTGACAGTTTTGCCCGGAACTGCGGAAAATATCACGACATCGTTCAATGCCTCGGGAATTTTCTCACCGAATTCAACCTTCAGCCTGGTTCTCTCCACAACTTCAAGCTTTTTCTCCAGCAATAGCTCAACGGCGCGCTCAGCCTCGTCTTTTTTCACTTCCGCCAAGAATCCCCGATCGCCCATGTTGATGGCAAGGATGTGCGCGTCTTGAGCCAGGGCATGCGCCCTTAGAACCGTCCCGTCACCTCCGAGCGTTATCACAACTTCCGCCTCTGAGATATCCGAAGCTTTCTCACCCAGAGCTCGTGCAGTTCTTTCGTCAAATAACAGCTCATGCAGCGCTGGGATTTTCTCTTTCAATTTTTTCGCCAATCTGACAGCTTCCTCTATTAGCGGATTTATCACGATTCCGATTTTCATCAAGCCGTAATATGCTTAGAAGAATATTAAACTCTCGGAACTTCAGCAAACTTTTAAAGACACAAAAAAGGAAAGAAAAAGAGGTGAACAAAGTGGGAGTCGAAATCACGGAAGTCGGAAAACTGAAGGAAGGAAGGTTTGTCGTGATAGACAACGAGCCCTGCAGAATAGTTGGTTTTACAACCTCTGCCCCGGGAAAGCACGGACACGCGAAAGCAAAGATCGACGCGATAGGTATCTTTGACGGTCAAAAACACACGATCGTGAAGCCAACGAGCGCCAAAATCGAGGTCCCAATAATCGAGCGTGGAACCGCGCAGGTTCTTGCAGTTGTTGGAAATAATGCCCAGTTGATGGACCTCACGACATACGAAACTTTTGAGCTACCGATTCCCATGAACCTACGCGGAGAAATCAGAGAAGGGGTGGAAATAGAGTACATTCAAGCTCTCGGGAG
Organism: Candidatus Hadarchaeales archaeon; assembly: GCA_038823825.1. NCBI lineage: Archaea > Methanobacteriati > Hadarchaeota (SeqCode) > Hadarchaeia (SeqCode) > Hadarchaeales (SeqCode) > Hadarchaeales archaeon (SeqCode). Next base: position 31,536 of record JAWBCC010000004.1, read on the forward strand.
AAGAAAAATTGAAAGAATAAAAACTTGAAAAATTCTTGAGTTCTACAGATCGCAGGCTCTCAATGTCTTTCTGTTGTTTTCTGAAGCTCTCTTAGCAGCTTTCTTAACAGCATCTTCAATCATGCTGTCCAATCCCTTAAAGAAGTCCTCGCTCGCTCTGACTCGCAGTTTCTTTAGAAGCTCTCTAACAGCAGATTTCACAACATATGCCACAACATCACCTCTGATTTTCACTAGATTTCGGGTTATTTAAAGATGCCGTGTTTTGAGCCAGGAAATGAATTTTTCCTCCTCTTCGGCGGGCATTGAATAGCTGTGCTCCATCGTTGGAAACTTCTTTTCTTTGGTCTCCTGTCTAAATTCTCTCAGCGCTCTTGAAATCTCCTTTCCAACTTCTGCATATTTTTTAACAAATTTCGGGACCTTTTCCGTTACCCCAATCAAATCGTGGAGAACGAGCACCTGACCATCACAATAAGGACCAGCTCCACAACCAATCGTCGGTATACGTAATCTCTCCGTTATAGCCTTCGCCACCTGCCAAGGAACACATTCAAGAACCAGACAGAAAACTCCTACCTTTTCGAGGAGTAGCGCATCTTCCACAAGCTTTTTTGCGGCCTCAAGACTTTTTCCCGCAACCCTATAACCGCCGATCTCCAAAACCCATTGAGGCGTTAGCCCGATATGTCCCATAACGGGAATACCGGCTTCAACTATCGCACGAATTCTCTCAACCATCGCCCCGCTTCCCTCTACCTTGACGGCGTGCGCGCCCGCCTCCTTGACAAATCTTCCAGCATTTTTAACAGCTTCCTCGCTGCAGGTTTGATATGACATGAAAGGCATGTCTCCAACAACCATTGCGCGATTTGCTCCCCGCGCAACTCCCCTCGTGTGATGGAGCATTTCATCCATTGTCACACCGAGTGTGTTCGGTAAGCCGAGAATAGGCCCAGCCAAAGAGTCCCCAACCAAGATCACGTCCACGCCACACTCATCGGCGATCTTCGCAGTGATGTAATCGTAAGTGGAGATCATAACTATGGGCTCGCCGCGTTCCTTCATGTCCAGCAGAGTTTCCGGTATCACTCTTTCCGTTTTCATTCCGGTCATTATCCTCTTCCCGGCACTTACCTTTTAATTTTCTGCTATCTTAAACATACTTGGTAGAATGGAAAGTCGAAATCCACTCGGGCTGATTTCTCCTCCAGAGTTACAGGTTGCCTTGGATCTCGATACCGACATGAAAACAATTATGGAGATCGCCGGCCTAGTTTACTCGGCTGGAGCCAGAATAATCGAAGCCGGAACTCCAGCCATTAAAAGGCATGGAGCAGACAACCTCATTCCCGCTCTTAGAGTGGCGGCCCCCGATGCGATAATCGTGGCCGATTTGAAAACAATGGATGCTGGAGACTTGGAGGCGCGCATAGCTTTTAGAGCCGGTGCGGATATCGTCGGTGTCGCAGCAATAGGAAATGAGGAAAAAATAATCGAGGCAATGGACGAGGCTCTCCGGTGGAACAAAGCAATCCTCGTGGACCTGATTGATTGTCCAGATCCGCTCGGAACCATTATGAAAATCAAAAATTTTCTCGGACCAAATTCGTCAAGAGCGATTTTCTGTCTACACATCGGGATAAGCCTGCAGAAGAAAGGTTACCGCGTAAGTGATCAAATGGAAGTCATCAAAAGAGCGAAAATTCTGGCGGCTCCCTCTTTTTTAGCCGTGGCGGGTGGAATAAAAGAGGAGACGGCGGGCAGCTTGGCCAGCGCAGGCGCAGATATTTGTATTGTAGGAAGCGCGATTTATAAGTCAAGCGAGCCGGCTGAAGTAACCAGACGGATTTTACGAGAGATAAAGAAATAACTCAACCAATTATTTTTTCCCATCTGACGTTTTCCTCAAAGAGTTCCTGGGCAAGTCCTTGTCTAATCTTATCGTCCGGTCTTATTTTTCCAACAATCTTGTGGATTCTCTGCAGTGTTGTGTATGTATCGTGGGGTACGAGAATTATCGGGACTTTTTGCTCATCTGCACGGGGAAGAACTTTGACGCTAGGTCTGAGATTTCCCGTTACAATTATGGCGGAGGTGTCTGTCTCAAGCGCTGCTGAGATGATATCCGTTCTGTCTCCACCAACTATAACAAGCTTGTCCTTAACTCTCTGGAAGTATCTGAGCGCGCTATCCATTGTCATTGCTCCGATCAAAAAGCTTCTGACTAGCCTATTCATGCCCTCACGTCCAGCCAAAATCTCGCCGCCTATTTCTTCATAAATTTCCATAACTCTGGTTGCTCCGAGAGTATCATTTTCTGGAACCGAGCCCAACACTTCCAATCCATTCTTTTCTAAGATTGAACGAGCGTTTTTCTCCACGCTGGTGTTTTCCACCGGAACCTTATTTAAAACCACACCAATAATGTCTACGCCCTGCACTCTGCAATAATCTGCAAAAAGCAAAACATCGTCCAGGAATGAAGAGCTCGTCAAGCTGGTTACAAATAGTATCTTGGCCCCGATGTCCTTAGCGATTCTAGTCACTGAACATTCAATTGAGAAACCGCCAGAGAAGAAATCCGGACCGTCTATAAAAAGGATATCTTTCCCCCTAGAAATAAACCTGTAAGCCTCGATTATTTTCTTGTATACTTCTGGAGACAATCTGTCAATTTTTCCAACCAACCCAAATTTATCGAGCGTAACCGGAGAAATTGACTCCATTTCCTCCTCCAAATCCAAAATCTCTTTCATGTTACGTACATCATCATCAATAGAGTCTTCAGATATAGCATAGCCAATGGGTTTGAAGTAGCCGATCTTTTTCCCCATATTTTTAGCCTTTAAAGCCATTGTCATTATAAAAGTGGTCTTGCCGCTGTACTCGGTTGGAGAAACCACATAGAGTACCCGCACGCTTATTCCCTCCTTATCTTTCCAACCGTGACTCTTATATCTGCTGCTATGCAGCCTCTCCCTTCTTCATAAACGAAGAGTGGATTCGCCTCTATTTCTTCTATTTCTTCCACAGACGTTACAAGCTCCGATATCCGAAGAATTATTTTGACTATCGAGTCTATATCAGACGGTTTTTCTCCACGTATGCCTTTCAAAAGTGTAAAAGCTTTGGTTTCTTTGATGAGTTCTCTTGCCTCCTCTTCTGTCAGAGGACAAAGCCTGTATGAGACATCACGCAAAAAGTCAACATATATTCCTCCTAATCCGAACATAACGACTGGACCAAACTGAAAATCTCTAATCGAACCAACAATAACCTCTTTCGCTGGAGGAAGCATTTTGCAGATTTGAACTCCCAATATCTTTCCTCCCGGAATGGCTGTGCGAGCTCTTCCGATTATTTCTTCATAATACTTTCTGACTTCTTCTGCAGATCGAACATTCAAAACAACACCTCCTATATCAGTTTTATGAACAACTTCCGGAGATACGATTTTCATGACAACTGGATATCCTATTTCTTCGGCTGCCATTACTGCTTCTTCCGGACTCCTAACCAGTCTCATGGCCGGCGTTGGTATCCCACATGCTTCCGCCAGCTTGAAGCTCTCATCCACGGTAAGATTTGCTCTTCCTTCTTCTCTGGCTTTCTTCACTATTTCTCTGACAACTTCCAAGCTTAACCCAAGCGGAGTAGGCTCTGGCGGAGGTGATCGGCTTGAATACTCATACATCTTCGCTAAAACTAGAATCGCAGATTCCGGAAATGCGAAGTTAGCCAATCCACTATCCTCTAAAATTTGAACTGTCTCCTTTCCGACACCCATGAAAATTGGAATTATGGGTTTGTCGGGAAAGATTTTTCTAACGTTTGCGATTTCCTTAGCAATTTTTTCCACCGGTGTCATCGCTTGGGGTGTGACAATTACTAAAACTGCGTCCACCCTTGCACTGGAAAGACATAACTCCAGAACTCTCCGATACCGATTTTCATCAGCGTCTCCCAAAACATCGATCGGGTTGTGGATAATGGCATGTGGCGGTAACGATTTCTCTAGTTTCTCCTTGATGTCTTCCTCCAAGAGCGGTAACTCTAGTCCAAGGCGTTCGCACGCGTCCGCAGCCAGGACTCCTGGTCCACCACCGTTCGTCAGCACTAGTACTCTTTTGCCCTTGGGTAGAGGTTGTGTTCCAAAACCGACAACGATATCAAAAAACTGCTGTAAGGTCTCGGCCCGTATTATACCGGTCTTCTTGCAAACTGCAGAGAAAACCGCGTCAGAACCGGCAAGAGAACCCGTATGTGACAGAGCAGCCCTTACTCCGGCTTCCGTGACTCCCGATTTTAAAACCACTATCGGCTTCAAGCGCGAAACCTTGCGACAAACCTCGACAAATCTCCTACCTTCCTTAACCCCCTCTATATAAAGTCCAATCACTTTTGTTTGTTTATCTTCGGAAACTGCCTCTATGAAATCTGCAAACGTTAAATCTGCCTCATTGCCCACGCTTATGAAGCTTGCTATTCCAATTTTCATCTGAAGCGCCCAATTAAGGATTGCGCTACCCAGAGCCCCGCTCTGCGATATTAAAGTAATATTTCCAGCTTTGGGGAATCCCGAGCTAAAAGAAGCATTCACTCTCGTTGTAGTGTTTATTAGTCCAAGACAGTTTGGCCCTAACAGACGTACTCCATAATTCCTACACGTTTCAACGAGTTCTTTTTCGAGTTTCAATCCTTGAGGTCCGATTTCACTGAATCCGGCTGATACCACCACTATTCCTTTTACCCCCTTGCGTCCACAATCTCTGGCAACATCTGGAACCAGTGGGGCTGGAACCGAGATTATAGCTAGATCGACCTTTCCCGGCACGTCCAGAATGTTTCCATAAGTCTTGACTCCTAGGACATCCGTAGCTTTGGGATTAATCGCATAAAGCTTACCCCCAAAACCAGCCTCTATCATGTTTTTTAGGATTTTGTGACCGACCTTATTGGGATCCCTGCTTGCACCAATCACCGCCACGGAGCTTGGAGCAAGGAAAGCCGAAAGGTCTATTTCAATCACCTCATCATTATGCATTACATCTAACCTAAATAACTCGACTGAAATTATATCATGATGGATGACCCCATGAAAACGGGACCCGTTAAAGATATACGAAAGTAGAAAAAGGAAACTTGAAGAAGCCCTGAGTCTCATAAAGACCGGAGACCACATTTTCGTTGGCTCTGCCTGCGGAGAACCCCAATATCTTGTGAGAGGACTGGTAGAAAAAGCAAGCCATCTTTCAGACAACGAGATTCTGCATTTATACACGCTAGGTGTGGCTCCGTATGCAGAGTCAAAATATTCCGACAGATTTAGATTAAACACATTCTTTGTTGGCGCGACGACTAGGGAAGCCGTGGCAGATGGTAGGGCTGACTACACTCCGGTGTTTCTTTCCGAACTTCCAAAAATGATTTCTAAGGGAATGGTCCCCATTGATGTTGCCCTTATTCAAGTCACCCCACCTGATGACCACGGTTTCTGCAGTCTCGGCGTCTCGGTGGAAATCACAAAAACTGCGGCTAAAATTGCTAAACTTGTCATAGCACAGGTTAACAGATATATGCCTAGAACGATGGGTGACAGCTTTTTACATGTCAGCGAAATCGATGTTTTCGTTAAGCATGACGAGCCAATTCTTGAAGTCCCACCCCCCGAGCGCGATATTGTTTCAGACAGGATCGCCAGGTATGTTGCAGAGCTCGTGGAGGATGGATCCACGCTGCAGATAGGCATCGGAACAATACCTGACGCTGTTCTGGGGGCGCTTACGGATAAAAAGGACTTGGGAGTCCACACCGAACTTCTAACGGAGGGGATAGTTGACTTAGTTGAAGAAGGTGTGATAACATGCGCTAAGAAAACTCTTCATAGAGGAAAAATTGTCGCATCCTTCGCAATGGGTACACGCAGACTCTACGATTTCATTGACAATAATCCAATGATCGAATTCTACGAGGCTGATTACGTAAATGATCCGTTCATTATAAGTCAAAATGAGAAAATGGTGGCAATAAATCAGGCGCTTGAGATAGACTTGACAGGACAAGTTTGCGCCGACTCAATAGGATACCGATTTTACAGCGGGTTGGGGGGCCAAGCGGATTTCGTCAGAGGCGCGATACGTTCAAAAGGAGGCAAGGCGATAACCGTTATCCCTTCTACAGCGAAAGAAGGAGAGATTTCCAGAATAAAATCCGTGCTCAGCGAAGGAGCCGGAGTGGTTTTAACGAGGGGGGATGTTGACTACGTCGTGACGGAGTATGGTGTGGCTTGGCTGCGAGGGAAAAACATAAGAGAAAGAGCGCTCTCACTCATATCCATCGCTCATCCCCGATTCAGAAACGAACTATTGGGCTGGGCTAAAGAAAAACGACTAGTTCCCCCAGATGTTTTGCCCTTCCCAGAAATTGAGTACCCAGAAGAGTTGAAAAAATGGGTAACCCTTAAGGAAGGAACCCGAATTCTGTCAAGGCCCATCAAACCCTCGGACGCTACTCTTAAGCAGCATCTCTTTTATGCTCTCTCGAAAGAAAGCGTGACCAAAAGATTTTTGGGTTCCCTTAGAACGATGCCACTGAAGAGAATATGGCCATTTGTGTTAATCGATTACAACAATGAAATGAGTATAGTAGCCGTCAAAGAAAATGAAACAGAAGACTTGATTGGGATAGGAAGCTATGTGAAGATCCCTCACACAGACTCAGCCGAGGTTTCTTTCTTGGTCAGAGACGATTGGCAGGGGCGTGGTGTGGGCAGTGCGCTTCTTCAACATCTGATCGATATCGCAAGAGCTAAGGGAATATCAACGTTTACAGCTTGGGTTTCTACAGACAATTATAGAATGATGCACATCTTTCGGAAATGTGGATATCCCATGAAATATCGAATAGAGGGAAACCTCTACTATGTGGTCATCGACTTGACACAAAAGCTTGAAGAAAATACTAACCGAACTCTTTGAGTTTTGCTGGAAGATACTCGTTTACAACATATGCCAATCCGTACTTCGCAAACGCCTGCTGCTCAGCCTTTTTCCCAAGTTCAAGCATCTTCTTTATTTCCCTTTGCCAGAATTCGGAATTGTATCTCGGGTCTTTCTGTAGCTGCTTCAACCGAGCAATATCTATCTCTCTCAACTTGTCGGTCGGGAGATCATACTCAACTATGTCTGTAGCGGTCACACCTATGAATTTCGCATCGGGGACTGCGAGCTCATGGTTGATGTATGCGAGCTTCGCGCTTCCAGAAATCACAACCATTGCTATATGAAAGCCAAATGGATCACCATCCGTGAACAAAAGCACAGGCAAGTCTAGTTCCTCGTTCACCCGCTTCAGAAATCTTCTTGTCGCTCTGGCAGCCTGTCCCTTAAGCCCCACGATTAAAGCATCAAACTTTTTCCAAGCTTCCTCCTGCAAGAGTCTGTGATACATACCCATTGTTTCTACCGCTATTACTCTCTTTGCTTTACACTTGACAAACTCCACGTCGTCTATCGTTGGCGGTATGGTATATCCACCCCTTCCAGCTTTCGTCGCGTCTATTACAACGTCCTCTTCTTTCAGAACTATTTCTCCGAAAACAGCCGCTCCATCTTCCTCGGGCATAAGGCCTAAATCTTCCCTTTTAATCCCAAAAGTAGCCTCTAAGTCTTCAACCATCAAATCGGATTCCGATTGATCCGAGAAGGGACCCGTCTCCCATCCTTCGGCGGTGTAGTACATTTCCCTTAGAGTTGCAAACTTTCCGCTTTCTATAAGCTCCGCGGCAAAATCTGCAACACACATAAGTTGAGCAAATTTCTTAACCTGCTTTATGTTAGCAGCGGATCTCACACTTACTTTGTTCCCAAGAACATAGTATCTGCTTTTCTCGTCGTAAACTATGTTTGATGTGCTCCTAGAGGGTATTTTCAAACGTGGTGGCACACCTTCTTCGAGCATTTTGAGAACAAGCTCGCCCAAATCAGATAACTTCTCTCTAGCTTCCTTTTTCCTCTTCCCCAGTTTTGACATTTTTACCCCCCAGTATTTTTGTTAAAACCTTACTTATATCTGGCAGACTTTTGCCGGCTAGTCTGGCGGCTTTTTTAGCGATCACCGGTAGATACTTCTCGAAAATCATTGCCTTTTCCCTTCTTTCTTTCAATCTTATCTTTCTGTTCAGGAAAGCCCTCAGTTCTCTTGCTGCATCCATTATGGCGCTCCTGATTTCTGCAACTATTTCGGGCTCATCGGCAATTGACTGTTTGCCCGCTGAAGTATACGGAACATAAACTGAAGAGATATTTACAAAAAGCGTAATCGGCGCGTTGGCCGGATCCACGCCATATCTTCTCCAATCTATCGAATTCACTGCTGTCATGATCGCACAGCCTCCTTGGTCGAATATCAGTGGGGCCCTGTTTGCGAATCTGATTACTTCTATACCGGTTTCTCCCTCACCCTCCTCCGTCCGCTTACCAGCGCTTCCACCGTAAGCTATCCCAACCTCGACTTGGAAAGGTATTCCTCCACGATAGACTTTCGGTGGTCTTTGAACCACATGAACAAATTCTGGATTATAGATCTGCTTGAGACCGCTTTCTATATTCTGTGCACCAATCGGTCTCAGACCTTGCGATGAAGGCGCCTGTATCTTCACCTCTTTGAAAGCCTTTACGATTCTCTCGGCTTCTTCCCATGTTAGTTCTTTTGGATTTTTGTTCTCGGGCACTCCTGCCATTCTGCAGACTTCTCTGGCTTTTTCTCTGCTGACCTTCTCAAGTTCGCTCGACAGGAAAGAACCGATGCTTTTTGCGGATGTGCGCTTGGCCAGAGAAAGGAGATCATCTGGGAGAAGACCTAAGGGATGCGGTAGAACCGGTTCGGGCGGCTTCGGAACTTCTTCGACAGCATTTTCAAAAACCGTGAGATTCCCGTCCGGCTCCACGAGCGTTATGTGCACGTGAGGGTTGGCGACAGCCGTCATTCGTAGGTAATTGAACGGACCATATCTTGATCGAATATAAACAATGTCCTTGAGCTCGAGCTCTACCCTAGTCCCGCGCCACTTTCCCTTAAGTTTCCTGAGTTTCACTATTTTTCCTTCATTTCTTTCAACGTCGATCATAACGTGTGCTTCAACGATTTCCCCCTTGCCGGTCGAGGTGATTACTTTTACAGGCTTTCCCGTAGTCATCTGCGAGAACATGACGGCGCCTGAGATTCCGATGCCCTGCTGCCCTCTCTGTTGCATAAACCTGTGAAGTTTCGTCCCCGCAAGCATCTTTCCAAAAACATGCGAAATAAAATTCTCTGGAATTCCGGTTGCATTGTCTTCAACGGTCACCCGCAAATGCTCCGGATCCTCGCTCGCTTTTTCTATTATGACTTTTATCTTTGGAAGAATACCTGCCTCCTCGGCGGCGTCGATGGAGTTTGTAACGGCTTCGTGAATGACCGTTGTCAGAGATCTTATTTTTCCTGTATATCCGAGCATTGCTGCGTTCTTCCTAAAGAACTCGCTAACCGTGTGCTCCTTGAACTCCCTGAATATTTCCTCCGCGACTCTTACCAAACCCTACTCCCTCCCAACTCCCATTCTTGGAAATATCACATTCTTCTTTTTTGCTTTCTCTCTTTCTAAAAATCTATAAACTGATGAATGTTCGGAGCCGGAGAGCAACATCTGTATGGCCGTCCTAGCTGTTCTTATCTGCTCGGGATCGCCGATTATAGAAACTGTTTTTCCGAAAACTGAAACATATGCTCCAGTCATTTGTTCTATGGTCCTCCTCATTTTTCCGCTTTCTCCGATCACCCTGCCGCGCATTCTCTGCATAGCCTTTTCCGAATCCCCAACAAAATCTTTTATCTCTATGATGTCTAAATATTGATCCTCTTCAAAAAGTCTGAAAGCTCTCTCCGGACTGAAACCTCTCCCTATAGCCTTGACTACTTCAAGAGCTTGTAACCCTCCTAAAGGATTTTCCGCGACCTCGATCGTTACCTCGCCGGTTTCGCTATCTATCAGCAATCTCGTGCCTGTTCGACTTTCTATTTCTCTCTTTATACGTCCATCTTGGCCTATCAGAACCCCGATTCTTTCTTTGGGTATGCGGACAAACAATTCCGTCTTCTCCATCAAAACCCAATCCCAAACCACGGATATATGCTTTCGGTTTTTAATCCTCTTCTTCTCAAAAAAATCACCGATGTTAGTGCCTATTTTAGTTGCTCTTGCAGCCGTTTGGTATCTGATGATTTGGATTTTGATAAAAAAGCTGATCCCGAAAATCGACAGACCAAATCTCAAACAAGTAGTAAAAATGGTAGAACGCGACCTGTTGAGAGAAATAGAAAGAAGAACTAGGAGAAAGAAAAAATACACCAAAGAATGGGCAGAAGCGAAAAGGAGGCTTGAAGAGATTGGGGATTTATGATGAATTTTTGAGAAGGATAGATAAGATCTTGGAAGTCGAAGAGGAAAAAATCGAGAAAGTCTTGGATCTTTGGATAAATTTGAAGGAATTTCTTTTGATAATCAGGTCGAGCTGTTCTGAACCAAAGTTGAAGAAAGTCATTGAAGAAGTCTTTACCTCTGGAAGTCGCTTTGAAATATCTGCCGCGGCTTGCTCTGAGCCATTGAAGGATGAATGGCAAAGCATTGCCAAAATAGATTTGAGGAGATTACGTGAAAACCTTTTAGCCCTCCGAAAAATCTTTGAAAAGAAAAGAGAAAAGCTGGAGGAAGTTCTGCTTGAAGCTTTCGCCAAAGCCAAACTTGGAATTTCTCCGACCGTAGTGATTGACGACCTTATAGAGAGCGGACTCCTATCGAAGAGCACGGCGTCCTATCTCAGACTTGAAAGCAGAGAGATCGAGAAGTGGAAAAACCCTGACGAAATCAGAAGAATCGCGGGACTACTTTTTCAAATCAGGAGGCTCCGCGATGCTGAAGAACGAAACTCATAAAATTATGCTTGAAATGATCCGAGAAGTTTCGAGACTTCGTTCAGATGTGGATTTAATCTCGCGAAGATTGGAGTCTCTGGAGAGCAGAATTAAGGAAATTGAAAACATGATTCAGCTTTTAGGAGATAATCTATGAAACATGAGATCATCAAATACGGCAACATCAGGGTTCTGCGGATGTTATGTCTCGACTGCGGAATGGAAGGATTCTCGACAAGATGTATGCAGCACGTTCTAAATGCGCTGGCAGATTATCCGAATGTCGATGAAATAAAGCTCGAGGGGGTCTACTGCAGAGAATATTGCGGAGATTCTTTAGAAGCCCTCAAGGAGCTCTCCAAGGTTCTCCACAAGGGCAAGATTTTTCTCCGAAGCTCTCTAACAGTGGAGACTTGCAGAAAATGTGAAAGTGAAAGAAAGAGAAAGCTAGAAAGAATTCTGGAAAAACTTCCTGAAAAACCTAGTAGTGCTCTCATCGGTCTGAAAACTCTGCTTTCAGAAAATAGAAAAGGAAGCAGCCTGAAACCGTGTGGAGAGTGTAAAGATTTCTTTGTAGAGAATCTAAGGGCTCTCATATCCATTTTCGAAAACTGCAAAGTTGTAAAAATGGGAACAGCTATCCTAGAACCCCGGCTGAGACCGCCGTTCTCTTCGATGAGAGTGGAGACAAAAGTTTCTCCAGAATTTCATCTCGTTCAGACATATGAAGTTGAAGATTGCGAGATAAAAATTTTCTGGAACCAAAACAAACTTCAGTATCTGTACTTTGTACTTCCTACGGAATACAGATTTGACGCGACAGAAATTGAAGTTTTGTCATTAGCTAGGAAAAAACTAGCAGAATCTTTTCCATGTTCCCCTTTCGATGTCACACAAATGAGAGAAACCGTCAAACGAAAAACGGAAGAAATTTTGGCAGAAATCGGCAACTGTCGTGACCATGAAAAAATCGCAGCTTGTCTGACGAGAATGACAGCAGGCTTTGGGATGCTTGATATACTTCTCGCCGACCCCCATGTGCAAGATATCTATGTCGATTCGCCAACTAATGAAAATCCAGTTTATCTAATTCACTCCGATTTTGGCGAGTGTGTGACCAACATGTATCTAACACATTCTGGGATGGGATGGTTGATTTCAAAGTTCAGACTTCTTAGCGGAAGACCATTTTCGGAAGCTTTTCCGGTTCTAGATCTCGATCTGAGTGGGAGCAGGTGTACAGTCGTTGGTCCGCCGCTCAGCCCAAGTGGAGTGTCCTTTGCCATAAGAAGGCACAGACCAGAACCATGGACACTTCCACAATTCGTGGCAAAGGGTTTTTTGAGCGAGGAAGCAGCCGGTTTGCTCAGTCTTTTGGTCGATGCTCAGACAGCAATGTTAATAACAGGCCATCGTGGAGCAGGCAAAACATCTCTTTTGTCCTCCCTCATGCTTGAGGTGCCTCCCAACGTTAGGATGATAACTATCGAAGATACAAGGGAACTTCCAGTAGAAAAGCTGCGAAGGTTTGGATTTAAAATACTCTCTCTTGTGATTCAGCCAGTAGTTGGGGGAACTGAAACCGAGCTGCGGGCAGAAGATGCTTTGAAAGCTGCCTTGAGGCTCGGAGAATCCGTGCTCATCATTGGAGAAGTCAGAGGCTCCGAAGCAAAAGTCCTTTACGAAGCAATGAGGGTAGGGACAGCTGGAAATGCGGTGATGGGGACAATACACGGCTCCTCCGCCAAAGATGTGTTTGACAGAGTGGTTTTCGATTTGGAGATTCCAGAAAGTTCCTTCAAAGTCACCGACGTGATCGTCGTGGTTTCGGCTGTAAGAGAGGGCGGAAGGATGACGAGAAGCAGAAAATTGACAGAAATCGTGGAGGTTGAAAAAGAGGAGAGCCGGGAGACGTGCTTTAGAAGGCTTCTATCATATCTTCCCGAGAAGGGAAAATTTCAGATCGAGCTGCACAAGTCAGAACTTCTCAAGAAAATTGCTCTTAGATGGGGAATCAGCAGAAATCGTTTGTTCGAAATGCTTAATTACAAAACGGCAATGCAACGCGAGCTTGTTAGCCTAGCGTCTCGGGAACCACAAATTTTGGAGGCTGAATTTGTCGTGCGTGCGAATCTCAAATGGAGAGAGATACTTGAAATCGAAAAGAGTAGACCATGTAAAATCTTCAAAAGGTGGAAAGATTGGCTGGAGAAAGAAGTAAAACGCCGCCCGATGAAGTAAACATTCTAGAGTTTTGTGGAGATCTCGTCTTTGCGCTCGAACATGACCCCAACATAGAACATGCGATTGCTTTCGCGTCCAAACATCTTGACAGTGATAGTCGCCTTTGGATCGAAAAACATTTAGCTGAGGACGTTTTCACGGAGAGAAGCCTAAGTTTGAATTTTATTGGCAAACTGAGAAGGAAAGAACTAGTAAGTGTTTTTCAGTTGCTTGAAAGAGCGGCGAATAAACGAGGTCTGGATGAGAGAAAGATTCTCCTTGACAGGGCGCTAGAAAACCTGCTTTCTTCTATCAGAAAGGAAATAAACTCGTTTTACGAAAAAGTTAAGCTACCAAATCTGATAATCTTTGGAATCGGTATTTTGGTTCCGCTAGCACTTGTGCTTCTATTTCCAACTTTTTCCTTTTTAGGTGGTCGATTTACTCTTCTTCAAGCGGGGGTCGTCTACTGCGTAGTACTTCCGGCCTTCGTGTTTTTTATTACAAACAAAATTGATCAAGAAAGACCACGTTGTATAGCTCCACCACCAGTTCCACTAAAATTTAACCCAGCTTATGTTTCTATCCCGATCTTTTCATGTATCTTGGTGGTCATTCCGATTTTCCAATTGGGAGATTCGGCTTGGCTCCCTGCGATATGGATTTTAGTGTTTTCCACCTCGCTCTTACTCCTAATCGTTGGAATTGGACCTTTCAAGTTGCGCATAAAAGTTGAGCAGGTAGAAGAGGAATTCCCGGATTTTTTACTCGAGATGGGAATGTCGATTGAAGAGGGAAAACCGCTCGAAAAAGCAATAGCGGATTATGAGAAGAAAAATAAAACTCCTTTAACCTCCGTTTTGAGAAAAATCGAGCGGAATATTCAATTCGAAGGCACAGGTATCATAGACACAGTAATGTCAGAAGATTTTAAAAGAGAAATACCATCACGAACCGTACACAGCGGTATGATTTTACTCGTCTCCGCGGCTGAAAAGGGAAGGCGCTCGGCTGCCGGCACAATTATCAGGATTTCTAACCATCTCAGAAAAATTCTCGAACTTAAAAAAGAAATAAAAGATAAAATGTCCGATATCCTTACAACAGCGCGTGCTCTTGCTATCTTCTTCGCCCCGATTTTGACAGCATTCACGGCTAGAACATACGAGGTCATCACGTCCAAACAGAATGGTTTCTTTCAAGCCTCATTCTCGAAAATTTCACTTGCAACCGTTCTTTGCGTTTATACATTGATTCTTTCTGTTTTGCTTGTCGACTATAGTGTGAGATTGGAGTATGGAAAAGATGCCCCTTTAAGATGTGTGAACATCGCGATAGCCATGCTGACGGCGTTGATTGTATTTACGGCAGGATGGATAGCTGGTGGTCTCTTCTTTGGTTTCCTTCTCGGTTATTAAACACCAGAGAGAGATGTTACTGATGAGCAGATACACATTTGTATACATAACTGCGCCGAATGTCAAAGAAGCCGAAAAAATCGGAAAGATCCTAGTTGAAGAAAAACTCGCTGCCTGCGTAAACATCTTTCCGATCAGGTCGATTTATAGGTGGAAAGGAAAAATCGAGAAAGCCAGAGAAGTCGTATTGATAGCTAAAACCAAGAAAACCTTGTTTAGCAAATTGACAAAACGAGTTGCCGAAATTCATCCATATGAAATACCGTGTATAGTAGGATTTGATATAAAGCAAGGAAACGAGGAATTTCTGGAGTGGATAGATGGAGAAACAGAAGATAAGTGAAAACACGCCTCTAACAGAGGTTTTAAAAATTCCTGGTGCCACGGAAGTCCTGCTCAGAAATAACTTTCCGTGCATCATGTGCCCGCTCGCCTTTTTTGAAATTGGCACAATGAAACTGGGGGATGTTATCAAGGCGTATAACCTGGATGCAGAAAAAATAATAAAAGAGCTGAATCAGCTCATCGAGCAGGAGGAAAAGAAACAGGAGTAATGTGGAGATTTCGCCGTTTCCGAAACCTTATATTTCCCATATAATACTCTATTTTTGGTGGGGCACTGAAAAGGAAACTTTTAAACCAGCCAAAAGCTGCCTCAACAAAACGTCTAACAGAACAGGAATCTTTAAAAATAATTGAAGAGGCAGGCATTCCATTTGCTCGCACAATTGTCTGTCGAAGTTTGGAAGAGGTTTTGCAGGCGGCTAGAACCATCAGATATCCTGTAGTTCTCAAGTTGATGTCCTCCGACCTGAAGGAGCGGGGACTCTCCGGTGTAAGGTTAGGGATAAGTTCGGAGACAGAGTTGAGAAGAGCATTCAACGAGCTGGAAAAAATCGTCTCCGCGGCAGGATGGAAACTCGAAGGGTGGGTGGTCCAAGAATATATAGCCGGTGGGGAAGAGGTTAGAATCAAAGCATTTCGAGATGATGAACTTGGTCCCTCTATAGTTTTCGAACCGATTAGTTTCTGGATGAAGATTTTCGGAGATCGAAGCTTTAGATTGGCCCCACTGGACAGGGATGAGGCCAAAGAGATGATAAAGGAAACGTATGGATATTATATGCTTGTTGGAGAAGACGGTTCACTGCCCGTGGATTTCGACGCACTGATAGAGACAATGTGCAAAATGAGCGATCTTATCTGCAAACTCGGGCGCGTCGTGGAAATACATCTCCATCCATTAAAGGTTCTTGAAAGAGGTGTGAAGGCAGTAGACGTTAAAGTTGTTTTAGAGGTGAAATAATATGTCTCTTGATGTCCTCCTGCGACCAGAAAAGATCGCAATCGTTGGAGATGCGAGGGAGAAGACAACATATAAAATGTTTATCAAAATCGTAGAGCGAACAACGGGCTTTCCGAAGGTTAAAATTGTAGACCTCGGAGGCGAGATTAATGGCGCCGAGAAGTCTGTAAGATATCTGTGGCGCGATATTGATATCTGCGTCGTCGTTCTCGGAGGTAAAAGTCTAGGAAAACACTTGCAAGAGATTTTTAAGAGATGCAAACTTGTAGTTCTCCTCAGCGATATTTCAGAGCAAATTCTAGAAAATAGAGAGAAAATTTTGGGACCTAGATCCGCCGGCATTATAAATAACGATGTTGGCCTTCGAACATCAATCTCGGAAATCCCTCCAGCTGGTTCTGTCTCGCTAATATCACAGAAACAAGCCGTTACCGTAAGGATACTAAGAAAAATGAGTGCATATTCGGTGGGTGTGAGTAAGGTCATTTGCACTGGTGAAGGTCAAGGAATTCCGGAGATAGACATCCTAAAAGTTTTGGCATCAGATAAGTCAACCTCTACAATTTGCTTGAACATCTATCGAACGAAGAATTTACGAAATCTGCTGGATGAAATCGGCCATGTCTCCAGATCAAAGCCTGTTGTCTTTCACTTTTTGGGTAAGGATGACTGGATGGTCGCCTCGGCTGTCAGACAAAGGGGAGGCATATACGTTCGAAATGTCAGAGAACTCGTATGTGGTGCAAAGATTTTGTCTGAAACTCCACCACTACTTGGGGACAGGATATTCTTATTGGCTCGAGCTGTAGACCTTTGCTTGGATGCAGCGAAGCATCTTTCGGAATTCACAATTTGCGATGTCCCAGAAAAAATTTTGGTGAAAGCTGGACTTGAGAGGGGAAACACTGGGTGTTGCTTCAAGAACATCGATTTGCTTGTAAGATATATACCCGAGCTTGAAAAAGTTTCTGATGGCATCTTCTTAGTTCTTGAAGAAGATGAGGAAATTGAAAAATTGGAAGGAATACGAGTTAACAAAACGTTTGTAGTCATTTATCCAAGACGCATAAGCTCAGCCAGATTTCCGATTTTCGAAGATGTCGAGGATGCGGCTTTGGCAATGAAGATCTCGGCAGAAAGAGGCAAGTTCTTAAGAAAATCAAAAATTTGTTAGGAACTGTCCCCGGCCAGGTTTGCCACAAACTTCTCCATTCTCATAAATTATTTCGCCACGGGAGATGGTTATATCTGAAAAACCGGAAAGCTCCATTTCCTCATAAGGCGTCCAGCCTGCTGGTTCAATCAACTTCTTAGCGGAGATTTTTTTGTGCGAGGGGTTTAAAATCACAAGATCTGCATCTGAACCTTCTCGCAACACACCCTTCCTCGGATAAAGTCTGAAGATTTGAGCAGGCCTAGTTGAAAGAACCTTTACCATTGTCTCTATTGTTATCCTCCCATTCCTCACGCCGAGTTCAAACATTACGGGTAACAGAGCTTCTATTCCCGGCAAACCTTCAGGAGCGCGTGCCGGCTCAAGGTTTTTTACTTCTTCCATTTTAATGAAAAAATGACCGCTTGCCACTGCATCTATCGCTCCGATATCTATGGCTTTCCACAGATTCTCTACATCCTCCTTAGACCGCAGTGGTGGACACATTTTTAAAAGCGGATTTTTCTCCGAATCTTCTTTTGAGAAAACGAGATAGTGAACACAAGTTCCTCCCGAGACCGTTAAATGTTCCTTTTCTGCTTTCGAAAGAAAAAGGCATGCTTTTTGTGTTGTTATACGTCCGAAGTGAACTGTTGCTCCTGTTTTTCTGACTTTCTCGAGAAGTTCCTCTACCGCTTTTTCTTCGGCTAAAGGTGGTCTGACCTCTTCGTCAGACTTTTCCTTTATAACTTCTTCGCTTTCAGCATGTGCACACAAGATTAAGTCCAGAGTTTTGGCGATTTTCATCACTTCGAGAATTTCTTCATTCGTGAGCTTTTCTGGTTCACATGTTCTAATTTTGAAGATTTTAGTTCCAGCGACAGATATCTCAGCCATTTTGGAAATGGACGCCCCGGTAATCGGTCCAGCTTGAAAACAAAAATCTACAAGGCTGAACTTTTTCATGAACTTAAGAGCCTTCTTTATTTCGAATACATTCGTGAGTTGAAGTGGTTCCGGAGAAATAAGGACTGTAGTGACTCCGGCTGCTGCCGCGGCAGCCGTCTCCTCTTTAAAAATCTTCCACTTCTGCTTGGAGCGAGTCAAGATATGGGCTTCTGTGTCTATTATTCCCGGAATAACCAGTTTATTTTTCGCGTCAATTTCTCTTTCTCCTTTTTCTACCCCACTAACTGAAATTTTCTTTATTTTGCCATTTTCAATCGACATTTCTCCAGTCACTATGCCCTCTGGCAGAAGAAGCCTAGCGTTTCTGATTACCAGTTCTGACATTTCATTTTCTATGTGTTTTGAACGTCAAAAAATATATACTTCTATAATGTCTGCATTGTGATGGAAGCGTGATGGCAGATCTATTGATCGAGAATGGCCTAGTGTTGACGATGAACAAGGAGGGTACCATTATCAAAAACGGATTTGTGTTAATCGAGGATGGAAAGATATCTCAGATTGGAAAAGGTTCCATTAAGTTAAAAGCGGATGAAATCATCGATGCTCGAGGAAAGATAGTAATGCCTGGATTCGTTTGTGCTCACACACATTTCTCGAGAATTTTAGCTCAAGGAACATCCTTGGGGAACTCCAATATCTTCAGGATGAAAAACCTCTGGCACAAGATTGACGAAAGTCTTTCTAAAAACGAACTTTGGACCTGTGTGTCTGCATCCTGTCTGCAATACCTCCACAATGGTGTAACTTTCGTGGCTGGGGTTCTTCCAGGCAGCAATCCATCGGCCGGTATCCTCGGTAGGATCCTTTCCAAGATCCAAGAAATCGGGATAAGAGTTGGCTTAAGCGTGCTAGCCGATGAACAACATGGAAAGCTGAAGGGTGCCCATGGAATGCGAGAAAACGAAAAACTCATCAAAAAAATCAGGAAGAAAAGACGTCAGAATGTTGTAGGATTTGTGAGTGTGAAACTAGATCCTTCGACTTCAGAAGAACTTTTGAAGTATGGAAAGGAAATTTCGCAGAGATACAGAGTTCCATTCCTCCTTCATTCCGAAGACAGCAGGTTGCTACGCGAGGTGAGCTATCAGAAATATGGTGAAAATCCTCTGATTAAGCTCTTCGAGCTTGGAGTTCTCAGACAAGGCACCATTCTCGCTCATTGCATTCCTATAAACGGAGAGGAGTTGAAGTTGTTAAAAAACAACGAAACTAAGCTTGGGTATACCATTGCCGATGTTTCCGAAGCAATCCGTCTTGAGTGGATAGTCTCCGAGAACGTACCTGTGAGTTTGGGAGACGACGGATTGTTGCCAGATCTTCTAGGATTGCTGAAGACAGTCTATCTTATGACAAAGCTGTCTTCGCTTGGATTGACTTTGAAAACTTCCCAGCTTCTTGAAATGGCAACAAAAAACGGAGCCGAAATGTATGGCGTAAATACGGGAATTCTGGAGAAAGGAAAGGCTGCAGACATCGTGATTTTGGATCATTCACACATGCCTGCGCCTCTTAGACCAGCTTGGATTACGGATCAAATAGTAGGGAACTTCGATGGAAGATTCGTGGATACTGTCATAGTGGACGGTAGAATTGTGAAAAGAGATGGAAAGGTTCTCTCCATCGATGAAGAAAAAACCATTGAAGAATACCAGAAGATTGCAGAAGAAGTTTGGGATAGAGTAGGGGGAGGTTGAGTCTCTGACTGTCTTGCAAGTAGAATTGTGTGGGTTAAAGCTTGTTAATCCAATAATTGCAGGAGCTGGTCCGTTTGGTAAAAATGCGGAAATGATGAGCAGAGCAGCTGAAGGAGGAGCAGCTGCGGTGGTCACGCAGACAATCAAAGTGGAATCGTGCAAAATGCCGCGTCCCTATCTAGCTAAAACTAGAGATAACCTTTTGAGCGCAGATGGATGGTCTGAGATCCGAGCCGAGATCTGGATAAAAGAAGAATTGAAAAAAGCAAAAAAGATCGGTCTTCCGCTAATTGCCAGTGTAGGTGGTGAGCCAGAAGAAATAGAAAAACTTGCTGGAGAAATCGCTGGAGCAGGAGCCGACGCCATAGAAATCTCGGCCAGACATTCTGGAAAAAATCCATCAAAGGTGGCCGAAGCTGTGAAAGCTGCAAAAAGTTCTGCCAATATCCCCGTTTTCGTTAAAGTAGGGATGTACGATAAAGGTCCGCTGGAAATGGCAATCAGTTCAAAAAAGGCTGGAGCAGACGGAATAGTTTGCATGGATGCGCTCTGGCCAGCCTTGGAGGCTGATATCGAAGTTGCCATGCCAGCTATCGGAACTGCAGAAGGAGCGGGTCTTCTATCGGGTCCGGCAATTAAACCATTGGCGCTTTATTGGACAGCGAAAATCGCCAAGAATGTTTCGATTCCAATAATAGGCTGCGGAGGAATTTCGTCCGGGAGAGATGCAATAGAATTTATCCAGGCTGGAGCTTCTGCGGTGCAAATATGCACGGCGGCAATCTTTCGAGGACCGAAAGTTTTCGGAATAATCGCGGACGAGATATTGAAGTTTCTCAGGACAAAAAACTATTCTTTAGAAGAGGTTAGAGGAAAACTTCTCGGTCGCTTACCGGACTGGCCTCATTTGGAAACTAAACCACCAGAAATCATAGCCACAAGATGTAATTCTTGTGGGATATGCGTGCAGCAGTGCCCGTCTTCCGCGATGTGGACCTCAGCCCGAGGAATTAGAATAGATTTGTCAAGATGTGACGGATGTGGTTTATGCGTTTCTGTTTGTCCTTCTAGAGCTCTCAGGTGGTAAATTTCCACATTACAAGAGGAAAATTTTAGAACTTTTGCAGGCTAATCTATTGGATTAGAATGAACGAAGAAGAGATAACAATATGGCAACTGCGGCACAATGGTGTCCTGATTCCGGAGTATAAGCCAGTCGGACTTTCCATCAAGTTTAGAGGAAAGGAGATAAAACTTACCCCGGAACAGGAAGAAATGGCAGTAGCTTGGGCTAAAAAAATGGATAGTGAGCAGGTCAAAGATCCGGTTTTCGTCAAAAACTTTTTTAAAGACTTCTGCAAAGCGCTCGGAATTGAAAATGGAAAACCGGAGGATTTTGATTTTTCTGAAGTCAAACAATGGGTAGAGGAAGAAAAAGCTAAGAAAGAATCGATGACAAAAGATGAAAAAAAGAAGCTTTCCGAAGAGAGGAAAAGAATCAGAGAAGAAAACAAGAAAAAATATGGCATTGCGATAATAAACGGTAAAGAAGTTGAAATCGCGAATTACACGGTAGAACCTCCATGCATATTCGTGGGTCGTGGAAAACATCCCCTCCGTGGCAGATGGAAACCTAGGATATACCACTCCGACATCATACTCAATCTTTCTGAAGATGCTCCTACGCCCCAAACGCCGACTGGAGAGTCGTGGGGAGGGAGGGTTTTCGATCCAAAAGCTTTGTGGATCGCCAAATGGAGGGACAAACTCACTGGAAAGATGAAATATGTTTGGATAGCTGAAAACGCGGAGCTGAGACAAATGAGAGAAAAGGAGAAATATGATGTCGCTAGAAAGCTCGATCAATACATCGAAAAAATTAGGGAACACATATGGAAAAATCTGACATCTGAAGATGAACTCAGAAGGAAAATCGCCACGGTGGCGTACCTGATAGATGTCCTGAAGCTAAGAGTCGGAGACGAAAAAGACAAGGATGAAGCGGACACTGTTGGCGCAACTACCCTCAGAGGTTCCCACGTTAAAATAAACTCGGATAATACAGTAACATTCGACTTTCTTGGAAAAGATTCTGTCAGGTGGGTCAAGAGAGTTAAACTCCCAAAAGAGGTAATCCAAAACCTAAAATCTTTCATTCGGGGCCCAAGAGATCAAATTTTTGATGGGGTCAAATCGGAACTCGTGAATGAGTTTCTCGGAGAGGTTATGCCAGGGTTGACAGCCAAGGTTTTCAGGACATACCACGCGACAAAGATTGTCGAAGAATATCTCAACAAGAACCATGTGGATAAAGATGCTCCGGAAATCGAGAAAAAATATGTCGGTTGCATGGCCAACTTGCAGGCCGCGATAGAATGCAATCACAAGAGAAAACTTCCCAAGAATTGGATAGAGTCCATCAGAAAAAAGGAGGAAAGAGTGAGAAAACTAAAGGAAGACATCAAAATCGCTAAGAAAAAGATGAATGAGAAGTTGGAGAAACTCGAAGAAAAGTTGAAACAGGAGAAGAAAAAGAGAACTGAAAAAATCGAAGAGCTGAGTAAGAAACCTTCCAAAAGCAAGAAGATCAGGGAAAGAATAAACAAAGAAAAACTGATGCTGAGGAAAGCTATAGAAAAATACCGAGAGAAGAAGAAAAGAATTCTCGAAATGTATGAGCATAAAATAAAAAATTTGGAGCTCAAGATAAAGGAGGCTGAAATAAAATTGCAGCTGGCGAAAAAGACGAAGGATTATAACTTGATCACCTCTCTCAAAAGCTACATCGATCCTAGAGTTTATGCGTACTGGGCGAAAAAGCTTGGATATGACTGGAAGAAACTATATCCGAAAAGCCTCCATAAAAAGTTCTCATGGGTGGATGAAAACGAGAGTATTAAAACATGACACGTTGGATGAAATTAGACTGATAGTCCTTCATCTTGAAGAATGTGATCCTAAACGATGTTCCGCTAGGAAGTTAAAGCAGGCAGGTTTTGCTGAAATCGTGAAACGTGCGGGCGAACTTCCCCCTGGGATTCTTTTGGATCCAACCTCAGAGAGAGCTCTCTCAAGAGAAGATCTGCCAACGGCCGAAAGATTCGGAATAATCGCCATTGACTGCTCTTGGAAAAAGTTAAAGGGGTTTTCGAGACTGTGGAAAGGAAGACATCCCCGATCGTTGCCCTATTTGGTAGCGGCAAACCCCATCAACTACGGTAGACCGACAATTCTCAGCACTGCTGAAGCTTTCGCGGCAGCACTTTACATACTCGGCAAACCAGAACTATCGGAAAAAATAATGAGAATCTTCAAATGGGGGCCTGTCTTCATCGAACTTAATAAAGAGCGGCTAGAAGCCTACATGCGGGCGGGTACGAGCGAGGAAATAGTCAAAATCCAGGAGCATTTTATGGAGATGGAAAGATCCCGTTTGTTAAACAAAAGCTTATTAAAAGACATGAACCAGTCACCATAATGGAGAGAATATGAGAGAAAGGGAAAGAATGCCTGCAAGCAGGGCCGGGTTGATAAGATATTTTGAGGAGGAAGGTTTCGGAATAAAGATTGACCCGAAGAAAATGATTTATTTCACGATTGGTTTCATAATCTTCATGATTGGACTTCACATCTTCGGACCGGCGATTTAATAATTCCCAATTTTTGCCATCCACTCTAATCTTTTTATACGCTCCTCTGTTGGCGGATGGGTTGAGAAGAGAGAGGCCAATGAAACACCACGGAATGGATTCACAATGAAGAGATGGGTGGTCGATGGATTTCCATGATCTAACGGACGCCTAATAACGCTTTCTTGAATCTTTCTCAGGGCTCTCGCTAAAGCTAGCGGTTTTTTAGAAATCGAGGCACCGGCGGCATCTGCCTCATATTCTCTACCCCGAGAGATAGCAAGCCTGACGAGCATAGCAGCGAAAGGAATGATGGGGAGAAGCAGTAGAAACAACGGAGATCCCTTCTGTTCCCGTCGCCCACCAGCCAAGAAGGCGAAATAAAACACGTATGTTATTGCCGCTCCGATTATAGCCGCAATCGTGTTGATCAACATGTCCCGGTTTTTCACATGGGCGACTTCATGGGCAAGGACTCCTTCAAGTTCTTCTTCTGACAGAAGGTCGAGGGCTCCTCTTGTAACCGCGACAACGGAGTGAGAGGGTGATCTTCCGGTTGCAAAAGCGTTCGGAACATCTGACGGAACAATGGCGATCTTTGGTTTCGGAATTCCAGCATTCTTAGCCAAACGTTCTACTATCTTATGGAGCACCGGGTGTTCCTCCTCACTAACCACCTTGGCGCGGTACATAGAAAGCACCCACTTATCTGCATAGAAATACATGAACAAGTTTAGCGCTATCGCTAGCATGAAGGCGAAGGTAAGAGTGCTGCTAATCGACAAGCCTGTCAAGTAACCCACTATCCAGCCGATTGCAAGCAGAAGCCCCGTCAGAATACTCATCAGCAGGGCTGTCCGTACTGTTCCGCTCATCAATATCTGGTATTGGCGGCGAGGCAGTATAAAAAGAATTCTCTCAGTGCTCTTTTTTGTACTTTCTTTTAAAGGGGTTCCCTATTGTGAAAATTCGAGCCGAAACCGGACTAAATGACGCCGGTGATTTTTGCCAGCCGCTCCGCTTCTTTTCTGCCAAGTCCGCCGCCGAGCACGGTGTATCTCTCAGGACGAATTTTGTGGGCAATTGTCAAAGCTTTGACAATGTATTTCGGAGGTATACCTAATTCTTTGGCCGTGGTCGGAGCTCCGATTGTTTTTAGAGCATTTCTTATGATCTCCCAATCTCCACCTTGAAGATATGACATCATTATCGCACCAACGCCGCATTGCTCGCCATGGAGAGCTGGTTTAGGAGCAACCATGTCGAGAGCGTGACTAAAAAGATGTTCCGAACCGCTGGCCGGCCTGCTGCTTCCGGCAATTGCCATGGCAACTCCACTTGATATCAAAGATTTAACGACTTTTCTCACGCTTTCTTCTGTGTATCGCTTAATCACCTTCGCGTTTGCGATTATTAGCTCCGCGCTGACAATGGAAAGGGTTGCTGCATATTCACTGTAAGGCTCACCTTTGAAGTCTCGAGCGAGTTGCCAATCCCTGACAGCTGTTATGTTGGCAACTAAATCCCCACAACCGGAGGCAAGCAATCTGTAAGGGGCTTTTTTGATGATTGCTGTGTCTGCGATTATCGCGATTGGTGCGTGCGCCTGAATTGAAACCGGTGATCCGTTATCTCTTACGGATGCCCGCGAGGAAGCAATTCCGTCATGCGAAGCTGCCGTTGGAACTGAAATGAATGGTTTTCCCTCATAGAATGAGGCCAACTTTGCTACGTCGATGGATTTTCCACCCCCTACTCCCACGAAGAAAGAAACGCCCTTTGAAGACTTTCTAACTTTCTCCACAACCTCCGAGTTTGCATCTGATATCAGGGAAACCGATGGTTTTATACCGGCTTCGCGCAGTTTTCTTTCCACCGTCCGACCGGCGATATCATACGTTGTTTTGTCAGCCACTATCAGAGCCTCACCATGCAGGTCGAGAGCTTGACAAACCTCGGGGATCTTTTCAAGAACAGCACGACCAACCCAAATTTCCCTAGCTAGTTGTATGCGTTTAGGTTCTTTCATCTCTTTCCACTTACGCCTTCACATAAAAATAGACCGCGGTAATCGTCCTCCGAGCAGGTTTATCATAAAGACTTTTAAGGTTGGAAAATTCAGAGTAAATGGTCGATTCTGTGATGTCTGAAGAGAAGTTGAAATATCTAAAGGGAACCACAACAGTCGGTGTCGTGTGTCGCGATGGGGTGGTTCTGGCAACCGACAGTAGGGCTACTGCGGGATATCTGATAGCCAGCAAAATTGCAAAAAAAATATACAAAGTTACTGACCACATCGCATTTACGACCGCCGGGGGGGTGGCGGATACGCAAAAACTGGTAGAATGGCTGAGAGCGGAAGCAGGTTATCATCAAACAAGTTTGGGAAAACCTATGAGTGTGTCTGCCTGCGCTAGGCTTTTAGCGAATATAATGAACATATACTCGGTATACTATCCCTTCATCGCAAACATCTTGGTTGGCGGGGTTGATCGCTCCGGTCCTCAGTTATATTTTGTGGACATCGATGGAGGCATGACAAAAGAAACAATGGCCGCAACAGGATCTGGATCTCCAGTCGCTTACGGAATTCTTGAAAATGAAATCGAAGAAGACATGCGGGTTAAGGAGGTCCTACCGATTGCCGTTAAAGCCGTCAGAACGGCAATGAAGAGAGATGTCGGAAGCGGTAATACGGTAGCCGCCGGCACGGTGACTTGGGAGGAAGGATACCGGGAGCTTTCACCTGAAGAAATTGCGGCCTTACTAACAAAACATTAGCTGTTAAAGATGAAACCGAAAAATTCTGTAGAAAAATCCGAGGTGCTTGAGGAGATAAAGAAGATTGTTCGAGAAGAGAGCCCATTCGGGTCCTCCGTGCTGGATGTGGACTTCGAGGGTCCCAGAGTCGTCCTCTACTGTAAGGACCTGACACCTATTGCCCAGAGCGGGGAAGCTATCAAAGAACTGGCGAAACGCCTGCGCAAGCGAATAATTTTAAGACCCCACCCGAGTCTTCTGGTCCCGAAAGAAGAAGCCGAGAAAATAATCCGTGAAATCGTTCCGCCCGAAGCCGGAGTAGAAGGCGTAGTTTTCAGCGAAGACGTTGGGGAAGTCGTGATAGAAGCCAAAAAGCCCGGATTGGCTGTTGGAAAAGATGGAGCAGTTTTGAGAGAAATAATGCACAGAATAGGATGGACGCCGAGGATTGTCCGAGCACTGCCGGTCGAATCCGATCTTGTCAAGAGCATAAGACTTCTGATGATCCAAACTGGAGCAAGCAGAAGGGAAATTCTCCGCCACATCGGAAGAAGGATATACAGAGGTAGAAAGGCAACAGAACAATGGATAAGAGTAACTTCATTGGGTGGAGCAAGAGAGGTTGGAAGGTCTTGTTTACTGCTGCAAACTGCGGAGAGTAGCATAATGATTGACTGCGGAATAAACGTCGCATCTGAAGAGAAAGCATATCCCTACGTCAACGCACCAGAACTGGATCTCGACAACTTGGACGCCGTAGTCATCAGTCACGCACACTTGGATCACTGCGGATATCTGCCAATTCTCTTCAAAATGGGTTATGATGGCCCGGTTTACTGCACGGCGCCAACGAGGGACCTCGCTGTTCTTCTCATGCTGGATTTCCTAGAAATTGCGGGAAGAGAAGGTAAAGAGATGCCATACGACAAGCGAGATATATCTAAATTCCTTTCCCATACGATCACGCTTGAATACGGCGACGTGACTGATGTTTCTCCTGACGTCAGGGTTACATTACACAACGCTGGACATATCTTGGGCTCTGCTGTTGTACACTTCCACATAGGAGATGGACTTTACAACGTGGTCTACACTGGGGACATAAAATTTGATAAAACGAGGCTCTTCTCTCCCGCCGCATATGGTTTTCCGCGAGCCGAAACCGTGATAATCGAAAGCACCTATGGGGGTCCGCAAGACATCATGCCTACTAGAGAGGAATCCGAGCAAGAGTTCATTAAAACCGTACTTGAAACAATCGAGCGTGGAGGCAAAGTTCTGGTTCCGGCATTCTCCGTTGGAAGATCGCAGGAAATCATGGTCTTGCTCGACGAGTATGTCAGACGCGGAGTGATACATGACATTCCGATTTATTTGGATGGAATGATATGGGAGGCCACCACAATACACACCGCCTACCCCGAATATCTGTCGAAGGAGTTGCGCGACCTTATTTTCAAAGAAGAAGAGAATCCTCTGATATCAGAGATTTTCACTAAAGTCAAAGATGCCGATGCTAGGCAGGAAGTGATAGAAGGACCGCCCTGTGTGATAATATCGACCTCTGGTATGATGACTGGTGGCCCGGTTATGGATTATTTCAAGAAGTTGGCTCCGGATCCAAGAAACACGCTCGTTTTTGTCGGGTATCAGGCAGAGGGATCGCTCGGAAGACGCATTCAAAAGGGCTGGAAAGAAATACCGATAATTGAGGAAGGAAAGATAAAGGAAATCAAGGTTGAAATGGAAGTGAAGACTATTGAAGGATTTAGCGGACACTCCGACAGAGACCAGCTTCTTAACTATCTGAAGAGGATAACACCTAAACCGACTAGGGTCATCTGTGTTCATGGAGAAGAGAGCAAGTGCCTAGCCTTCGCCAGCACCGTTCATAAGCTATTCCGTGTGGAAACGAGAGTTCCCATGAACTTGGAAACCATTAGGTTTTACTGACTTCAAGGGAATCCTTTTAGCGCGGGGATGGATTATTGCGCTCAGGCCACGTTCATCCGATATCACTATAACGGCTGTTCTTTTCCCCTCTTTGATTTCTTCTATCATGCGTAACTTTTCCTCACCCTCTCTTTTTTCATCTTCACCTGCGCTTTTCGTTGCCATGAGTATTGCATCAGAAATTCTATTCAAAACTCCCTCTATGTTGGACACGAAACCCTGACTGGCCGGGCCGGGATAAACGGTGACTCCTAAGGTTGGGATCGTGATCACACCAGTGCTCGAGCGCACGACTCTAACGGACATATCATCGCTCGATGTTATCTCGAATTCGTAGCGAGCCGGTTCTTTCTCCTCCGTGTGCATTATATCCGCATGCTTGAAGCCGCATGCAGAACAATAAACAAGACTTTCAATCGTTTCTCCGAAGTATGGAATGTCATGAATTTTTCCGAGAAAGGTGCAGGTGCCACTACTACCACAAAATGGACATCTTTCTATCGGAGCCCTGAATTCTCTCATTGGGTGCCAGCCTGAACTTCCTTTCTGGAAAGAATTTTCACAAATCTTGGAGTCATTATTATCTTTGTGTCTGTTATCTTTCCTATATCTCCGCCGATCTTCCTGGCTGATTCTTTTAATTCCTCTATAGCCTGCTTGAGTTCCTCAGGATTTCTCTGCATAACGTCACTGATGTCGATTATCAATATGTTTCCTTCTGAAACCTCTTCGGAGATTTTGACGACGTCTGCTATACCACTTAAATCCATGCTCTTGACATACACCGCCTCAAGCTCCGGACCCGAAGATAAAGAAGATGTCTCAACTTCAGCTATGGGTACCTCACTCATTAATGAGGGGGTTTCTTCCTTTTTCTTCTTTCTGAGCAGTTTATCCAACAGTGCCAATGTTCCACCTTCTTATCCTTATCTGTGTCTTTTAAGTATTTAATGGATGTAGCTTTTAATCGTTTCCCAAAACTCGTCTCCAACGTGGTGAAGATTCTCCACGATTTTTCCGCTCCTTCCGACGGCCTCTGAGGAGGGAACAAGGGCCTTTCCGACTGCAAGGGCCTTTTGATGTTTTTCCTCGACAACTATCACTAGATCTCCAGGAGAGAAATCCGTGACCGATTTCACACCTTTTCCCATCACGTCGGCTCCTCTGCAGATTGGGGCAACGGCGCCCATATCCACAACAACGCGGGCTTTTATCAAATTTTCAGCGATTGGCAAAGGAGGTATGAATTCATTTCCGATCAAAATGAGAAGCGGCTCTCCGGATGAGAATATGAGCTTACCCTTCGAAAATTCCCATACTTCAACATCGTGCTTGGATATCCTGCAGGCGATGTCGGGAAGAGTGGCACTAACTAGTTGTGAAAGCTCGCGAATTTTGTCCTTTCTCAGATGGTATCTTTTGATCTCCATCTTTTCGTGAAATCTGGATGACGATGCTTAAAAATCTCTTTTTCCGAATAAAAATCAGAAAAACGCTTAAATAAATAGCGCACGAGAAGAGATGACAACATGCCTGAAAAACCGTTCGATGCTCTCGGCAGGGCGCTGGGATCAATTGTGCTTGTGGGAGTCAAGGGTGGAAAAGAGTTTAGAGGGAAACTCGCGGGATTCGACGTTCACGTCAACATCGTATTGGACGAAGCTGAGGAACTTCTGAATGGTGAGGTTAAAAGAAGGTACGGGAAGCTCATCATAAGAGGGGATAATGTCGTTTATGTCTCGCCTGGGGTGTGATGCTCAATGGTAAAAGGAACTCCATCAATGGGTAAGAGACACAAAGTCACACACTTAAGATGTCGGAGGTGTGGTAGAAGGGCGTACCATGCACAGAAGAAGGTTTGCGCAGCCTGTGGTTTTGGGAGATCTAGAAGAATTCTGAGCTATAACTGGAAAAACAAAAAAGTTATGGGAAAGAGAGAAAGACTTCGCTAGTTATTTCACGATAACCTCTCCGCCGTAGAGGTCTACAACGATTATTTCGTCTTCAAAAATTCTGAAAAGGATATATTCGCAGGCATAGTTTTCGTTTAGGCTTTTCTCCAGATCTTCGGAGTTTTCCGTGTTTTCAAGCATTTCTTCCGCCAGCCTTGCAAGATGCTCAAGTCTTAGATATCGCGGAGATGCTCCGGCTTCTACCCTGAGACCGATGACCTCTGCTCCAGAAACGTGAACAAGTCTAGAAGGTATGAAAACAGAAATCCGAAGACTTCCGTCCGGCAACCACATAAGATTCAAAGAATTTTCGGCGATAGGGTAAACTACGATTTGTCTGAAACCCGAGTATTCCCAGCCGGATTGAATGCGTGAGTTGATATGGGAGATTATTTTCTCCTTAATTTCCGATGAGACTTCACCCTGTCTGCCGCTTTCATACATTGCGGTGACGATTGCCATTCGTAGGGCTTCAGAAAGCTCGAGTTCAATTGAAGAGGCGGTTGCTCGAACCGTCGACATGGCTGATGAAAGCTGAAAAGTGCGCGTCTTCTCACTATAAGCCTGCCTGAATGTCTCCGCTGCGATGGCCGAGGATAGAATGACGAGAACTGTGAAAACCGCCAGCACGGCGATTCCTCTACTTTCTTCGGATAATCGAAATTTCCACATCAAAACGCTCGACATACAGCTCATCCGAGTTCTCAGAGGTCGAGATTATGGTATAACAACCGGAAAAAGAAAATCTATCACCCATCAGTTCCAGATTTTCAGGAATTTTGAGAACAATCCAATCAGAATTTTCTGCACGGATTTTAAACTCAAGCGTAAGATTTTCCGCCATTGTCTTTTTGAGGATGTTTGAAATTTCCACAAGAACTTTTTCGCATGTCTTATTTTCCAACAGACTTTCCGCCAGCACCCGAAGATAGGATTTACCGGAATTTTCAAGCATTGCATTTGCAAGCATGTGATATGCGCACTGCGCCCTAAGTTGAAGCTGCCGTCTGACTGCTGAGTCCAAGGCATCGGATTGAACTGTGTACAGGAGAACTCCTGAGAAAACTGTCAGAATTACCATGAAGGATATCGATAAAACGTCACTGATCCCAAGCTCATCTATTTCCGCCAAGTTCGCACCTCCAGAGATCCCGCTTCCAATCTGAAATTGTCAAAAACGGCAATGGGGAGCGAGGTCACGGAGATCTGCTTGTCGTTTGGTTTCTGAGGTCCGGCCTCTATCTCGATTTTCTGTCCAGATCGCCAGTATGCTAGTTTGATGTTGAACTGGAAGTTTTCACTTCCCAAAGAAACCTCCCAACTGAGCTCTCGTATTTTAGCCGGATCGATCACATAACATCGCTTTCTCATGCCTTGGATGTAGGCTAGATTATCGGTTGCGAGACCGTTGGCAATTGCTGACGACGCATCTATTAAAACCGATGTTTCTAGAACTGTTTTATGATAACGATACGCTGAGATGAGAAGAAAGAGAAAAATAATAACCAGAAAGAATGACAAGACGATTTTGAAGATTCTAACTATGTCCATATAAAAAACCTGCCGTCAGAAATCGACACCCGGACAAGATGTTTTCCTGCGGGCAGAGGAGAGATATTTTCGGCAAAACGAAACGGTAAACCTTCGTCCGGGTATCTAATTTCCCCAACCCTTATCTGGTTGTCTTGGAAATATACGATGCATCCGGAGGGAATCTCAAGTTCTACGATTCTTTCACCTCCTGCTGATGCAACCTCTTGGCAGACGTTCGCTAGTCTCTCTAGAGCGTTCATCAATCTCTGCCTATCGGTGAGACTGCTTAACTTCAGATAACCAAAAGCAGCAATTGAAACCGCTAAAACCGAGAGAACCGCCAGCCCCAAGAGAGTCGTACCTTCCATATTAGGTCAGAGTTATACGCAGGGTAGCTGTCTGCTCTGCTCCATCTTCTCCGGTGGCCCTGATTGTGATCGCATGAGTTCCGGTAGGGGCTCCTGGGCTTACTCTGATGGTCAAGGATGAGCTGAAGGTTGGTTCTCCGTTCGGTGGGGAGAACTGGAGGCTAACGTTTGTGGGTGTACCGCTATGCGAAAGAGAAACTGTTTTGTTATATGGTGTTATCTCCTCGACTTTCACGGTTACGGTCGCGGAATTCTCTCCAGAGGATGGAACCCCAAGCGTTAGAGCGTACTCCGGTTGTCCCTCGATCTTTACCGAAAACGACAGCATGTGTTCGACTCCTTTTCCAACTCTGGTGTAAATCGCAAAGCCCACTCCGAGACCGACGGTTAGAAGAATCATCCCGGCTAGGATTTTCATAGCAAGCGGTTCCACGCCTGCTTCGTCCAATCTGCTCACCTCCTTTTTTGTTTCCTTTCTTTTGTTTTCCGATTTTTAAATAGCTTTCGCAACGACGAAACGCACATCGGAAGACATACTGCATGTTAAAATCCACAGAGAATGAGAGAAACTTGGATGGCAATAGAAAAAGTCAGAAAGAGGGATGGAAGGCTGGAGGATTTCGACCAGAAGAAGATTACGGTTGCGATTCACAGAGCTCTGGTTGCTCTCGGAAAAAAGAACGGAAAATTATCCCGCAAGATTTCCAACGAAGTTGTGCGGATCTTGGAAAAGAAATTCGAGATACCTTCGGTCGAAGACATCCAAAATGTTGTTGTCGAGGTTTTGAAAAAGGAGGGTTTGGAAGACGTAGCAAGAGAATACGAGATATACAGGAAAAAGAAGGCGGAGCTTCGCGAACTCAGAAAGAAATTCGGACTTGATGCCGAACCAAAACTAACAGTCAACGCATTGGAAGTGCTACGTGAGCGTTATCTCCTGAAAGACGAGAATGGAAACATAATCGAAACTCCTGCACAGATGTTCAGCAGGGTAGCGAAAGCGATAGCAGAAGTGGACAGAAAATTCGGAGAAGATCCAGAAAAGACCTATGAGGAATTTTTCAAGGCGATGAGCAGACTTGAGTTTCTTCCAAACTCCCCTACCCTTTTCAATGCTGGTACGCCGATGGGCCAACTAAGTGCTTGTTTTGTCATACCGGTTGAGGATTCTCTCGACAGCATTTTCAGAGCTGTGCATCAGACTGCCCTAATAGAACAGACTGGTGGAGGCGTTGGCTTCAGCTTCTCTAAGCTGAGACCGAAGGGCGACGTTGTGAAATCTACCAAGGGTATCGCGTCTGGACCGGTTTCATTCATGCGAGTTTTCGACACAGCCACAGACGTCATAAAAGCCGGTGGAAAAAGGCGTGGAGCGATGATGGCCGTCCTTAGTGTTGATCATCCAGACGTGGAAGAGTTTATCGCAGCCAAAAGTAATCCAAATTTTCTTACAAATTTTAATCTTTCCGTTGCTGTGACGGACAAGTTTATGCGAGCGGTTCTCACAGACGGATGGCATGAGTTGATTAACCCTAGAACTGGAAATGTCGTCAGAAGAGTCAGAGCTAGGAAAATATGGAAAATGATTATTAAGAACGCCTGGAAAACCGGTGATCCCGGTCTCGTCTTCATTGACGAGGTGAATAGGAAGAATCCTACACCATCGCTTGGGCGAATAGAAGCCACAAACCCATGCGGGGAAGTTCCCTTGCTACCTTATGAATCCTGCAACTTGGGAAGCGTTAACCTAAGTAGAATGGTAGAGAACGGAGAGATAAATTGGGAGAAGTTAGAAAAAACAGTTGAACTCGGCGTACACTTCCTTGACAACGTCATCGATGCAAACAGATATCCAATTCCCGAGATCGAACGGATGACAAAAGCAAATAGAAAAATCGGACTTGGCGTCATGGGGTGGGCAGAGTGTCTCATCAAGATGTCAATCCCGTACGACTCCAAGAAGGCCATCAGACTGGGCGAGAAGGTTATGCGATTCATCTCTGAAACTGCAAGGAGGAAATCCGCAGAGCTGGGTGAAAAGAGGGGAAGCTTCCCGAACTTCGAATTAAGCATATGGGCTAAGAAATATTCCGCGATGAGAAACGCCACGGTGACGGCAATTGCCCCTACCGGAAGCATATCGATCATCGCTGGATGTTCTTCGAGTATAGAGCCTCTCTTCGCGATAGCTTTCATAAGAAGGGTTCTCGGAGGAAAGACTTTGCTGGAGATAAATCCGCTCTTTGAAAAAATAGCAAAGGAAAGAAAATTCTATAGCGGAGAGCTTTTGCAGAAAATCGCGAGAACCGGTTCTATTCAGAATCTACGCGAGATTCCGGCGGATGTCCGGGAAATCTTCAAGACGGCACTGGACATTTCTCCAGAGTGGCACATAAGGATGCAAGCGGCTTTTCAGAAGCATACGGATAATGCCGTCTCCAAAACTGTGAACCTGCCGGCAGATGCAACGGAAAAAGATGTTGAAAAGTGCTTCATGCTTGCTTGGAAGCTCAAATGTAAGGGCATAACAGTTTATCGTTATGGGAGTAAGCCCCAGCAGGTTCTATACTTCGCTGAGGATTTGAGATATCTAACGGCGGACTCGGAGTATGCCGGTGGATGTATAACTGGAACATGTCCATTCCCGGGGTGAATTTGATGGTTGTTTTCGTCTACACTGGGACCGGTGGTGGAAAAACAACGGCGGCACTTGGGGTAGCTCTAAGGGCTATTGGCCACGGAAAAAAAGTTGTGGTGGTCCAGTTCATGAAATGGTGGAAAAACACTGGAGAATATAAAGCACAGAAAAAACTCAGACCAAACCTCGAAATCTATCAATTTGGAAGGCGCGGATGGATCGGCTTAAAGAATCTCGATGAGAGGGATAAAAGACTTGCCGAGAAGGGTTTGAAATTTGCAGAAAATGTTCTCAGAGAAAAAAGGCCAGACATCCTCATATTGGATGAGATAAACCTTGCCGTTCACTGCGGGCTACTGAAGATAGAAGATGTGGAAAATCTTTTGATGAAAGTTCCGCCCAATGTTCATGTTTTTCTGACTGGCAGGTATGCGCCAAAGAGGCTTATGAGACTGGCTGATTTTGTCGTGGAAGTAAGGAACAGAAAGAAACCGAAGGAAATAAAACCTATCAAGGGTGTAAACTATTAATGCTTCAAACGGAAGGAGTTGGAGGGCGAATATGGCGAAACCGACTGGACCGACAAATCCCATCTTGAGGAAGCTTATAAGAGACCTGAGGAAGCTGGCGAAAGAAAGAAAGGCGAGAATATGGGAGGATGTGGCTGACAGGCTTGAGATGCCAAGAAGAGCGAGACCGGAGGTAAACCTGAGTCAGATCAACAGATACGCGGATGGTGGGGAAACAGTGGTGGTGCCTGGAAAAGTTCTTGCGGCCGGGAGATTGACAAAGTCGGTGACTGTAGCGGCTTTCAAGTTTTCTAAAAGTGCGATAAAGAAGATAGTGGAAGCCGGTGGAAGAGCGATAACGATAAAGCAGTTGATGGAGGAGAATCCGGACGGAAAGCGAGTGAGGCTGATGATATGAGCAGATTAATAATCGATGCTACCGACGCCATCCTCGGAAGATTGGCTAGCTATGTCGCAAAGGAACTTCTCAGAGGAAGCCACGTGGATATAGTGAACGCTGAAAAAGCTGTGATCTCCGGGAGGAGAGAGAACATATTTGAAGAATATAAAGCATGGATGGAAACGAGACAACTGGCGAACCCGAGGAGAGGTCCTTTCCATCCGAGATATCCGGAGGAAATAGTTAGATTGGCGATCAGAGGAATGCTTCCCTATAAAAAGCCGAAGGGGAGAGAGGCTTTCAAAAGGTTGCGTGTCTATCGGGGAGTTCCGGAGCACTTGGCAGGCAAAGAGATGTTAAGAGTGCCGGATGCGGATGCGAAGAAGCTTAAATGTAAACGCATAAAGGTGGAAGAGTTGAGTAGGTTTCTGGGGGCGAAAATTTGAAGACAGTAATAGCGACGGGACGAAGAAAGAGGGCTTTGGCGAGGGCTGTTGTTAGAAGTGGAAGCGGGCGGGTCTTTATAAACGGAAAGCCTGTGGAGACAATCGAGCCGGAGCTTGCTAGACTGAAGATTATGGAGCCTCTCATGCTTGTTCCCGAACTAGGGGGCAAAGTCGACATAGAAGTGAAGGTTGAGGGTGGCGGGGTTATGGGACAAGCGGAAGCTGTCAGAACGGCAATCGCGCGGGGCCTTCTCCAGTTCTTTGAGGATCAACAATTAAGGGAGAAATTTAAGCAATATGACTGGACGCTCGTGAAGAGTGACACGAGGTTCAAGGAGCCGAAGAAGCCGGGTGGACCGGGAGCGAGAGCGAAGTTCCAGAAGAGCTACAGGTGATTTGCGTGAGACCTATACGCTGTTTCACATGTGGAAAGGTTCTGGGAGACAAGTTTGCGGAATTTGAAGAAAGAGTGTCGAAAGGTGAGGATCCGAAAAAGGTTTTGGACGAGATGGGGATTGAGCGTTATTGCTGCAGAACCGTTATGATAACGAGTGTGGACACTATCAGGGAAATAGCGAAGTTCAAGCGGGTTTGAAGGTGTTCTCGCTTGTATAAGGTGGAATTGATTTCACCCGACGAAAAGGATAGACTTTTTGAGGAATATTCTGGAAGACTGCTCTATCAGGATAAAGCAAATATCTACGGTTGTTGCATAAAGCTTCTCACGGATGTGCGAAGATTTAAGGAACAATGGGAAGATAACTTTTTCTTTATGGATGAAAACATCAGGTCGCATGGAAGGCTAATCGTGCTTGAGGAAGAAGGAGAGCCTCTGGTCAGGTATGACCCGTACACGAATACGGCGTTTGTGACCGGGATCTCTTACTATGGTTGGATAAAGAGCATAGCTTTGGCGATAGCTGGGGATATCCTGGAGGATGAGCATGGGATTTATCACGTTCATGGTGGAGCGATTGACTTCGATGGAAAAGGTGTGGCGATAATAGCACCGCCGAAGACCGGGAAGACAACACACTCATTTGGTCTTCTTAGACTTCCTGAAAGCAGACTCGTCGCGGATGACTGGTTTTTCGTCAGGTTTTTCGAAAGAAGCGTTTTGGCTTTCGGGTCTGAAAAGAATTCATACGTTGAGGCGGACATCGCGGAAATCTGGCAGGAGTTCAGACCTCTTATAAAGGAGGCGGTGTTCGATGAGCGAGGAAGGGCGATAGTTAACGTTAGATGGATAGTCGGAAGGGGAGGTGTTGTGCCTATGACGACGATGAGGAAGATCATCATTCTTAAGAGAGACCCATCAGATCCCAAAGTTCATAGAAAGCTGGATGTTGAGGAGGCGTTAGACTTCCTTATTAGACATGATTTTTGTAATCCGCATCAGCTCGTCAGAGACGCAAGAAAAATTGAAATGAGGAGTAATTTTTTCAGAAGACTGCTGGAGAGAACGGATGTTTACTTAGTAAATACTACTGGGTCACCACATGAGACTCACATGGAGATCGTGAAACTCGTGAAGTCCTGATGATGAAACAACGTAATAAGGTCGAGCCTTGTTTATTTTATGGGGGCCGTGGGGTAGCCTGGTCTAGCCTACCAGCTTGGGGTGCTGGCGACCTGGGTTCAAATCCCGGCGGCCCCACCACGTCATCGCATTAAAATCTTGACGAGAATCTTTTTTGGTGACTTGCTATCTGGGCGATTGTTTCCGACTCGTTGCGCTTTTAATCTTAAGAACATGCGCCACGCCGATTGGCGCGATTAGCGTTGTTAGTATCGCGACTACGACAAAAATTGATATATGAACATCTGTGAGAATACCGATTTCTAATCCTACTATCGCAAAGATCATATCAACAACTCCCCTGCTGTTCATTCCCCATCCCATTGCCAACGCTTCCTTTTTTTCAAATCCGAGCAGGCGTGACGCCCCATAGATTCCGATCATCTTCCCGGCGAAAGCAGCCAGAGCAATTGCAACTAGGAGGATTGGATATTCAACAAAAACATTGAGGTTTACATGAAACGCAACGCTGACGATGAAAATCGGCGCAAAGAATCCATGACTGAGCGTGTGAAAGCGTGTGTAGAGATTTTCCGCTGCCTTTCCCAAAATCTCCTCTCTTAAGAGGAGTCCTGCAAGATAGGCTCCAACTATAAGATGAATTCCGATTTCATGCGCGATGCCGGCGATCAGAAGACCGAGGATGAGCGCAAATACAAAGCTTTTCTCTCCAGGTTCGCACATAAATTTTCCAATTTTCGGGTATAACCACCAGCCAAGGAGAAGAACGGCGGCAAAGAAAGCAGCCACGGTCAAAACAACCTTCACGATATCTAGCACTCCAACCCCTCCGGCTGTCACTGCTTTAATCACAACTGAGAGAACCATGAAAGAAAGAATGTTGTCAACGATCGAGCTTCCCATCATTGCATAGCCTATCTTAGTTCTGAGAAGGTTGAGATCGTCGAGCCATCTGACTTTAACTGCCATCGAGGTTCCGGAAATCGCAACCCCGACAAGGATCGCTGCCCACATCTCTCCGGTTATCCACCATGTGGCCAAGAATCCGAATATCAGAGGAAAAATCGTTCCGGATGTTCCCATTATCACAAAATGTTTCATTTTTCCCGCAAGCTGTTTTGGATCCGTCGTCAGACCGGCATGAAACATAAGGAAAAAAATTCCGAGAGTGGCCAAGAGATCCATTGCCGGAGTCCACTCAAAGATCGGTTTGCCGATCAGTCCTGTGACCTCTACACCTTTTATCACTCCACCCACTAGTCCGAGAACCGGGGGCCCGATGATTAGTCCTACCAGAATTTCTCCAACCAGCGGTGGTAATCTTAACCTTTCAAAAACGAGCCTGCCTACCCATCCTGCGGCTAGGATGAACAGGAGTGTGAATATTTCCAAACTCTAAACCTCCGGATACCCAAAAATATTGACGATTTTGTATAAAATCATTTCTTTGGAATTTTGCTTTGCTTAAACACCCGCTCGGACTTGTAGGCGTCTCAGAATTTCCGCCTTCCATCTCTGACAGGCTTCCTCGAGTATTTTGGCTGTCTCTTCATCAAGGAGAGATCTGCTGTCAACTTGCTGGATCCTTCTCTGGACTCTTCCCACATCCTCAAGAAGAGATTCTGAGGAAAGTCCGGAGGATTTTAGATTTTCCGTCAAAAAGTAAAGCTCCCTTGCAAGGGTTCCGGCAGCCGTTCTTCTTGCTTGTGATGAGAGATAGATTATGTTGTAACCTAGCCAAAAGGCTCCTTTGTTGTCAACCATGTTTGCGAGTTTGGACCTCCAGGTGAAAGCCTGGGAGGAGATCTTTGAAGCTATTTCGAAGGTGGGCACACCTGAAATTCCGCTTAGTTCGGATGCAAGAGCTGTGGCTTCTTGGAAGACGTCCGAGAATTCTAGGCCCAGACGCCTCATGTTCTCCAGCAAGTAAAACAGTTCCTCACTCAGTTTTTTTGTATCGACAGAGGCCGGCATGAAACAGAGATAACCGATGTTATATCCAAGCCAGAAAGTTGAGGCGTTCAAAGGACTCATTCTTTTCACCCATATGCGCAGTCTACTATCGGGTTTCCGTCGTGGAACCCATAAAATCCTCTCATGTTGTAACAAATTAAGCATTTCCTGAACTCGAGCATCTTCTGGGCCATTGGACAGAAGACCCAGAGCTCCACCCGGACCTTCTCGTCCGAGATGGCGCACTTCACATCCGGATCGAGAACGTGGAATCCTTCCATTCCTTTGTGAAACTCGCACTTCATGCAGTCTTCCATGTCGACCGGGTTCTCGGAGATTGGACAGGCAACCTTGCGCAGAATTCTTATGTGCAAATTTCTCCCTCCTACTAGTTTTTCAAAGCCTAAATTGGTTTCGAAGAATTTTATTAGGTTTGCGCTCGTGATATTTATTAGCCCCGGTGGTGTAGCCCGGACAATCATACAGCCCTTTCGAGGCTGCGACGCGGGTTCAAATCCCGCCCGGGGCACCAGATCGATATGATTCGATTTTTCATTTTTTCCAGGTCTTCGGCCTCCACGACCTTCCATCAAAAAAACATAGTTTCGGTAAAAGGCGAAACGTTGAGAACGTGTAAAAGTTCACGAAATATCACTGAAAAATTGGAGAGTAAAAATCAGCACAAGCATATCCACATTTATCACAGATAAGGATCTGCCTCTCAGCGAGATTCTATCATCTTCGTCTGACAACCGTCGCAACCGTCACGCTCAGCAAAACGATCAAAACCGCTAGCGCTATCCAAAACATTTGCTCAGTCGGGAGAAAAGGGATTTCTTGGGGTTTCCAAAGGTTGATCGACCCGCCCAACCTGCTGTATGCCCAACCGTAATCAAACTGACCAACCTCGAAAGAAAGATTTTCCCCGGGGTTGAGGAAAATGAGCTTCGGCCAACCCTGAACATCCTCATACCTTTCATATTCTTCTACATATCTCTTCACGATTAGATTGTCTAAAAGTGGAACGCTCGAGACGTTTGCAATTGAGACCCTCCATCCGTTCTCCGTTTGCTCTCCTGACAGAATGACAGAATTCTCCAGCTCATACAAAAATTGCCAACCGATTGGAGTCACGGCATATTCGACTTTGGTTATCCCGGAGCCGGGGGGCGCTCCCCAATATCTATAGTGAACTCCCTCCCCACCCGTCACAAACTTTTTTGCACTGCCGAGATCTACCCAGGTTGGATCTACTGGAAGCCATCCTCTCTCTGGAATCCATACCTCCGCCCACGCGTGTCCGGTCTCTAACTTACGGTTGAGATTCTCATTTTCCACAGAATATCCCTGAACATAGCGGGCTGGAATTCCAACCGATCTACAGAAGGCGATAAATAACGTTGCAAATTCGTCACATACGCCTGCTTTCATTTGGATGATCTCATAATCCTTCAACTTGACATCACCGCCGAGTTGGGGGCTATAGGTTATATTTCTCTGAATCCATTCGACAAAACTCGTGATAATCGATGGAAGATCGTTCTCCGTTCCGGTGACGATTTCTCTCGCTAGCGAAACGACTTGTGGGGATAGAGTTACCCTGTCATCGGGCTGGAGGTACTCCTGCATGCCAACGATTGGTTCAACCGGGATATGCGGAACTTCCGGAACATTGCGCAAGTCAACGGATACCACAAAGGTTCCTGTGAACGTGATAACTGTGTATGGCACTTCTCGCATGTATTTCTCGATCACCCAGACGGGCTTGCCGTTTACGTTTTCTAGCCTTCCATCCTGAAGATTTGCCGTTACGGTCTGGTATTCTGTTGGGATTGGGATATCAGAGATCTCGAGGCGTATTCTTGTGCTATCTGGATAAAATCGCCCCTGCCAGTACACTCTAACAGTGTACTGAAGTGTGTGCGTGACTTCAAGAGGAATTGAGAACGAACCGACTGGGAGAGTAAAGAACGTGATCATAAGAAATAGAGCTGCTGCCCAAATGGTAAAAAATTTCTGCTTCATTAGGTAGTACTCCTCTTTGGATGACTTAAAATTTGCTAGCATTTGGCTTAAATCCTATCGGGAGGAAATTGTAAAGATGAAGTTGGACGTTGCACCCGAGAGATCTTACCGGCTTCTCTATCCAAGACAGATAGTCCTAGTAGGTTGCTGCTCGCCAGACGGGAAACCCAATGCCTTGACGATTGCTTGGTTTATGCCACTGTCTATGTCTCCACCGCTCGTTGGGATCTCGGTCTCTCCGAAGCGCTATTCACACTCGCTTATCGAGCAGACTGGCGATTTCACCGTAAACATTCCGACAATGGATATCTTGGAGAAAGTCCACTTGTTCGGAAGCGTGTCTGGGAAAAACGTGGAGAAATTTGCCAGTCTTGGGCTTACGGCTGAAAAGGCAAGACTCGTAAAATCGCCGATTGTCAAGGAATGTGTTGCCCATCTCGAGTGTAGATTGACGGAGAGCCTGAGGACAGGAGACCATACCCTTTTCATTGGAGAGGTCTTGGCGGCCTATGCGGATGAGAGGTTCTTCAGGAATGGAAAGTTCGATCTCAAAATCTTTCGCGGAATTTACCAAGTTGGAGGATCTGAATACGCGACGATGTCGGAA
The DNA here is from genome assembly GCA_038823825.1 of Candidatus Hadarchaeales archaeon. Taxonomy (NCBI): domain Archaea; kingdom Methanobacteriati; phylum Hadarchaeota (SeqCode); class Hadarchaeia (SeqCode); order Hadarchaeales (SeqCode); species Hadarchaeales archaeon (SeqCode). Next base: position 73,568 of record JAWBCC010000004.1, read on the forward strand.
GTAACTAAGGAGGTTGGAAAATACTGAGAGGGGTTTAAGTATGGTGGACTGCGCAATCTGTGGAAAAGAGATCACCGGGGAGAAAGTCGAGTGTTCGATTTGTAAAGCGGTGATGCATAGGGAATGTGCGAAGAAGATTTCGGGAAGATATTATTGTAAGCAGTGTTATAAGGAAGGAAAAAAGAGGGCGAGATACGAAAGGATGGCGCAGAGGGCGATGATAGGGAAAAAGCTTCCGAAGAAGCTCTGGTAATCGCGTTTTCAATGTTCGTGAGGATAAATCAGACGATAAGGTAAATACGCCTTCTCTACAAGATTTTTCTTGGCGGGGGTGGCCGAGCCAGGTCAAAGGCGCGGGATTTAGGGTCCCGTCCCGAAGGGGTTCGGGGGTTCAAATCCCCTCCCCCGCACCAAGTTTTCGGTAAAAGGCGAAACGTTGTGAACTTCTTTATAAATCCCCTATGCAAAAATCGAAGTTCACAAAGTCTTCACATAGATTTTTAAGGAAAGCCGGCCAAAGATGAAAAGAAGAGCGGGTTGCAGTGAAATGCCCCTGAAAATGGGGATTGAAAGATCCGTAGATAATTTTGGCTTCATGCTGGTGGAAAGTTGCAGTGAAATGCCCCTGAAAATGGGGATTGAAAGTCACTTCAACCCACGTGCCGCCGACGTTTATCTCTGGTTGCAGTGAAATGCCCCTGAAAATGGGGATTGAAAGTTAAGAAGTGTCTCTTGAGCCCCTCTGGAAATCCAAGTTGCAGTGAAATGCCCCTGAAAATGGGGATTGAAAGTAAATTACCGTATAGAGAATTATCTCCTTTACAGATGTTGCAGTGAAATGCCCCTGAAAATGGGGATTGAAAGTTTTTACCATTTACTCGACCCCTTCATCAGCTTGTAGTTGCAGTGAAATGCCCCTGAAAATGGGGATTGAAAGTAAGTTAATATACCCTTTGAGTGAAGATTTATTCTATGTTGCAGTGAAATGCCCCTGAAAATGGGGATTGAAAGAATAACCCGAAATCATAAAATAAGTGTCTCTTAATCGTTGCAGTGAAATGCCCCTGAAAATGGGGATTGAAAGCTATACAGATATTATAGTGGATGATGATGCATAAGGTGTTGCAGTGAAATGCCCCTGAAAATGGGGATTGAAAGATGAATGTGCCAAAGATGGAAAAGCATATTCTTCAATGTTGCAGTGAAATGCCCCTGAAAATGGGGATTGAAAGACTTTTTCAAACTTCATTCTTTTTCACCTCCTCCTGGTTGCAGTGAAATGCCCCTGAAAATGGGGATTGAAAGCTGTAAGGAAATGCATCATAAATATCCACAAATGCAAGTTGCAGTGAAATGCCCCTGAAAATGGGGATTGAAAGAAAGTAACCAAAAATTTCCAATTCTCCTTCTGTATGTTGCAGTGAAATGCCCCTGAAAATGGGGATTGAAAGTCTCATATCGCTCTAACAAGTCCGGTTTATGGGGAGTGTTGCAGTGAAATGCCCCTGAAAATGGGGATTGAAAGTAGTATTCATCTGGAACCACCTGAACACTGTCTGACGTTGCAGTGAAATGCCCCTGAAAATGGGGATTGAAAGTCTTTTTCAGCCAATGCTAACCCTACACAATAGTGGTTGCAGTGAAATGCCCCTGAAAATGGGGATTGAAAGCATCACCTCCGGCTCTACGATGTACTGGATTCCGTGTTGCAGTGAAATGCCCCTGAAAATGGGGATTGAAAGTTATTCACTCAGTAAAGGTGAAACACTCAAGGTCAGGGTTGCAGTGAAATGCCCCTGAAAATGGGGATTGAAAGCCGGTAAATCTTGTGGCATCCTCCATTCCTTTCTTTCGTTGCAGTGAAATGCCCCTGAAAATGGGGATTGAAAGAAGTTTTCTCTCTCACCGATGGCATATACAGTTTCGGTGTTGCAGTGAAATGCCCCTGAAAATGGGGATTGAAAGATTCCCATCTCCTCACTGAAAGCCTGAAACGAAAGAAGTTGCAGTGAAATGCCCCTGAAAATGGGGATTGAAAGAACCACATATATGCCTCGTCCAGTAGCACCAATCCATGTTGCAGTGAAATGCCCCTGAAAATGGGGATTGAAAGCTCCCATTTGGTCAATATATCGTGAAGGTCTCGTTCGTGTTGCAGTGAAATGCCCCTGAAAATGGGGATTGAAAGATCGCAATAGCAATCATCTCTCTTTTTCCTAGTTCCGTTGCAGTGAAATGCCCCTGAAAATGGGGATTGAAAGAAAAATGCCCTTCTGTCTCTTTCATCGGGAATCACTGTTGCAGTGAAATGCCCCTGAAAATGGGGATTGAAAGTGAATATCGAATGCACAGCCCTCCCCGTTCTTTAATGTTGCAGTGAAATGCCCCTGAAAATGGGGATTGAAAGGAGCAGGATCAGCGTTCGTGACAGAGCGGAGGATGTTGCAGTGAAATGCCCCTGAAAATGGGGATTGAAAGCAACAGGCGGATAAAACCATTCGAGAAATCATATCGTTGCAGTGAAATGCCCCTGAAAATGGGGATTGAAAGTTGTACAGTGTGTTCGCTTGTTCTTGTGTCAGGTAGGTTGCAGTGAAATGCCCCTGAAAATGGGGATTGAAAGCCCGCTTTTCCTAAAACACGTTTAACACCGAGAAGAGGTTGCAGTGAAATGCCCCTGAAAATGGGGATTGAAAGAGAATGACCTGTCCGCCGGGTTTGTCTGGAACCACTGTTGCAGTGAAATGCCCCTGAAAATGGGGATTGAAAGCTGTATTCATAACCTTCTGGCTTGAACGCTAAAACTGTTGCAGTGAAATGCCCCTGAAAATGGGGATTGAAAGGTTCTAGCTCTGCCGGATCATGCAAAAGTGTACAATGTTGCAGTGAAATGCCCCTGAAAATGGGGATTGAAAGTACTTGCGCCTTTTGGCTAGCAGCAATTATTGCTGCGTTGCAGTGAAATGCCCCTGAAAATGGGGATTGAAAGGAATACAAGTGCCTCATCCCCTCGCTCCATTTTTATGTTGCAGTGAAATGCCCCTGAAAATGGGGATTGAAAGCATTGCTTTGTGCAGATCCTCGTCGGTGAGCTCCTGTTGCAGTGAAATGCCCCTGAAAATGGGGATTGAAAGTCAGTCACGAGCCGCATCTCCTGCAGCTCGGCTTTTGTTGCAGTGAAATGCCCCTGAAAATGGGGATTGAAAGCAGAAAATCTTCTTATTGAAAATCTTCGCACAACTTGTTGCAGTGAAATGCCCCTGAAAATGGGGATTGAAAGCTCGAAAAATCTGATTTTTATGTGAACGAGGAGAGAAGTTGCAGTGAAATGCCCCTGAAAATGGGGATTGAAAGGATCTTCCGTTCGAATTGACGGAAGATACCAAAGTTCAGTAAAAGATTTGGCTGACACTTTCATTTGGACTTGCCCGTTCGAATTTTAGCTCTCACTATAAGATGCCACGTATTTCCAGTGTGAAGAGTATACAAAATTCCATACCTTCCTGTCCATTTCCAGCCGCGCTCACCTAACTTTGGATATCTTTTGAGATCGGGGTTACCGAGCAGTTCATGGATAAAATCCTCTGTAAACTCGTGAGCAACTAAATCGCAAAGCGATTTTCGCAGTTTATTAAAATCAAAAGACGTTCCACAATTTCCACATCTCCATCTGTTCCTTCCGATTTTTTCTAGAGAATTGTAGCAACACTGCGGACAAGTCAATTCCGCTTCACTCATGATCCGATCTGATCAAAAACGGCCTATTTAAGACTTCCTGATCCGATAAAGGCCTTTCCCCAAAAACTCGATGATCCCGTGATCTCTTAATATCTGCAACTGTTGGCGGATTTTCGGACGGATGTGCTTGTTTTTCGGATGGAGCTGTGCCAACCTATTCTCAAATGCGTACACATCTCTGAGCGTGAACTGTTCCTGACCCAGCTCCCTAATGCAGGCAAGTACATCCGCTAACCAACCGCGAGAGCGGAGTGATTGCTCACGCATGAATATAAATCGGTTCCATGAATCCCTCACAACAGCCGCTGGTATTTCTCGACCATTTTCTATGATCGGAATTCTGGCGTCTGGGGGGAGGTTTCCTAAAAGAATGTTTGAACCTACCCAGCCACGCCTTCTAGCACTTTCTCCGAGAGGTTTCCGTTTTTCTATTATCGATTCCGTGATGAAATGTTTTGGCACTAGAAAAAGATCTAACACTATAAACTTCCTCGGATCATATCGAAGGAAGAGAAAATTCGGGATGGTTCCAGCCCGGATAGCTTCTATCTTTGGCGCATAGGCGGAATTCACAATACGATTCCCAAATGGATGAGATTGGCTTTTTAGTTGATATTGCTCGCTACAATTTGGACAAACAAAGTCAACGACTCGCTCTCCCCTACGTGTAGGAGATAGATGATCTGACGGACATGCTGGACAATACATATTCTCTTGAATCCAAGCTTCTGTTAAGATTCGCGCCCGCTGAGAGAAGCTTTTGTAACTAACGGCTAGTTCTGGTTTTAGTTCCAATTTCAAGCATATCCCCAACTACATTAGATAACGAAATGATCTAAAAGTTGCGGAAAGTTTGCTGTTTTCCCTCTTGCTTAACCGCGACCTTCCGATAACCCCGGCGGACAATTACTAATATTAGTTCTATCGTAGATTTTGTGACGATGAAAGTCAAGTGGTGGGGTCACGCCTGCTTCGAGCTCAAAAACGAAACCACAATCGTTTTCGATCCCCATGATGGTAAAGGTGTTGGGCTCAAGCCACCAGAAACCAAAGCTGACATAATCCTCATTTCCCATCTTCACTATGACCACGCCGACGGGGCAGATCTTGTTAAGAAAGCACAATCTACTATTATAGCTGAACAATCTGGAGAATTCTCAGTAGCAAAAGCAAAGATAAAGGGAATCTCTTCCTATCACGATGAGAATTTCGGAAAGCTCAGAGGAAAAAATATCATATACGTCGTGGAAATCGAAGGTCTGAGATTTTGTCACCTCGGAGATCTTGGCCACGTCCCGACCGACGCACAAGTGAAAGATATTGGAGAAGTCGATGTTCTATTCGTTCCGGTCGGTGGGACATACACAATCGACGCAACCGGTGCAACGAAAACGATTGAAAAAATAAAACCAAAAATCGCCGTCCCGATGCACTATGCAGTGAAGGGCCTGAGGGTGAAAATAGCTGGAGTTGAAGAATTTTTGAGAGAAAAGAAAAATATCCGCAGATTAGAAACTGACGAGTTTGAAATCACTAAAGAGAAACTGCCTAAGGAAACCGAGATATGGGTACTCTCTTAGAAGGGCCATTAAAATTTGCTCTGCGCTATCTCACTCTGGAAACACCCAGATAATACGTTTTAAACCAAACAAAAATGAAGTGATTTGCGATGATAGTAACGCACGAGCAGGAGAAGCGTCTGATATACGCTTTGCTCTCAAAGCTCGATGTCGATCCCGAACAAGCAGAAGTCACAGCGGACGTTCTAACAGAAGGAGATCTTCGCGGTTTTTCCTCGCACGGGATCATGCGCCTGCCATATATTCTCAGGGCGATAAAGAGAGGAACGATAATCGGAAGAGCCAATGTGAAAATCGCGAGAGAGAAAGGAGCAACCGCTTTGGTTGATGGTGGCCATGGGCTCGGCCATTACATTGCAAAAAAAGCCATGGAGATCGCCATCGAGAAAGCCAAGAAATTCGGAATCGGCGCAGTAGGAGTCATGAACTCAAACCATTTCGGAATAGCCGGCTACTATGCGGAAATGGCCGTCAAAGAGGAGATGATCGGGATTGTGACAACGACGACAGATGCCCTCGTCCATCCATGGGGAGGAGTCGAGCCAATCCTCGGAACAAACGCTTTGGCCATAGGCATCCCAGCAGAGCCCATTCCCATAATCGTAGACATGGCGATGAGCAACGCTGCAAGAGGCAAAATCGTCCAAGCGTTGAAAGAAGGAAGAGAAATTCCGCTCGGGTGGGCAATAGACGAGGAAGGAAATCCAACAACAGATCCAGCAAAGGCGATAAAAGGTGCACTCAGTCCCTTCGGGGGCGTGAAAGGATATGCGCTGGCGTTAGCGCTTGAAATCTTGGCAGGTCCACTTGTTGGTGCGGAGGCTGGAAAGAAAGTAAGGGGAACCCTCGAACCGGTTGAGGATTTCTGCACGAAGGGTGATCTGATGATAGCTATAGACCCAACAACCTTCGTACCAAAAGACGAATTCAAAAGAAAGGTGGGAGAATTCATCGAAGAAATAAAATCGTCGAAAAAAGCCAAGGGGGCTGAAGAGATTTTGCTGCCAGGAGAACCGGAGCTAAGAACTAGGGAAAAAAGACTGAGAGATGGAATCCCGATATCTGAGGAGGTCTGGAAAGAAATAGAAACTTGGGCAAAAGAGCTTAACGTCGATCTCGAAGAAATCCTCCGTCAGTAAAACTCTGTTCCTCTCTTTTTCAGATACTCCAGAAGTTTCCAAGAAATCAGCGGCTTTCCATCGACAAGCGGATAGGCGAATGGTAGAATTATCGAACAACCCTTTTCGATTGGTATCTCGACCTCACAGACGACCGGAATGTCTCTCAATTTTCTCCCGCCCATTATCTCCCTGACAACAAAAACGCTACCGTCGATCGAGAACTGGGATTCACCTATGTTTCTTTTTCTACAACCGGGCAATCTATCCGTCAAAAGCTTCTTCGTCCGTCCGAGAGGAGGATCGTCACCGAGAATTCCTCCGATGACCACCCCATCCATCCCGGAGAAGTCCTTTCCACTCAGAGATTTCTCAGCCTGTGGATCCAAAACCAAAAGCCTGCGAGAATCGAATACTTCTGCCACGCTCTCTTTCACGGCTCGACAAAATTTTGAAAGTTTTCTCCGCTCTGACTCCAGCTTGACGTTCGTTATTAGCAGATTTCCATCTAAAATCTCCGCCGCATGAGAGTATTCCGCTAGTAACCAATCGCTAAGCCTCGGTTCCAAATGTTCGATGACGATTTGAGGTTTTCTCATTTGACCCGCTGAGCGGCTTTCGTAAGAGCTTCAACCACCGGGAGAGGTTCGCCAGTTAGGAGGCTTATCGTTGCGCCCCCGCCCGTGCTCACGTGCTTTATACCGTCGGCTGCTCCGCAAGCGTGGGCTGCTGCAACAATGTGACCACCGCCTATAACCGTGAAAGCGGGAGATTCCGCCATGGCTTTAAGAATTCCAAAGCTTCCTTTCTCGAAGCCTGGTTCCTCAAACGCTCCCAAGGGTCCATTCGCCACGACAGTCTTTGCCTTCATAATCTCCGCTCTGTAAGCCTCTACCGTTTTTGGCCCAATGTCGTAAATCGGCATATCTTCGGGAAGCTTTACTCTCTTGCCGCCGCTCACTAGAGCTGCGATCTCCCCGACTTTGAAGGTGGTAACTCCAAACTCCAAAACCCTGGGTTTATCTTCCATCTTTACGACGTAGTCTATTGGAACCAACACCCTATCTCCGTACTCAGCGACGATCTTCTTCGCTTTGTCAGCGATTTTGTCATAACCCTTCGAACGGATGAACTGCTCGTTCTTTTCTCCAAGGTCCACGCCGGCTGCCACGAGAAAAGCTTGACCGACAAGGCCGCCGGTGAGAACAAGATCCGCGATACCCTCCTTTAGAACGCGCTCGGTGATCTTCACGGAGTCATCAAACTTCGCCCCTCCGAGAACATAGAGACACGGATGCTCCGGTGTGACCGCTCTTGCCAGTCCCCTGAGCTCCCTCTCCATCAGCCTCCCAGCATATGTCGGCAAAACTTCGGCGAGACCAACGAGAGAGGGGCTGGCCCTGTGAATCGCCGCAAAAGCGTCATTCACGAAAATCTCTCCGACGGACGCTAGATATTTCACCATGAAGGTTTTGGAGAGCTTCTCCGGCGGAAGCTTGGCAACCTCTTCGGCTAGCATTCTGACGTTCTCTGCGAGCATTATCTCCCCTGGCTTCAATTGCTTTATCTTCTCGACAAGGGTGGGGCCGACGAGATCTGGAGCGTATTTCACATCCTTTCCAAGAACTTCAGATAGTTTCTTTGCGTGTTTCTCGAGCGTCGTAAAGTCCGGATCCTCTGGTCTACCCTGGTGCGCAAGAACAACAACTTTTGCTCCTCTATCTGCCAGCTCCCGGATGGTTGGAGCGCTCTCCCTTATCCTTGTGTCATCTAAAATATCGCCAGTCTGCGGATCTATCGGCGAGTTTATGTCGACTCTGACGATCACAACCTTTCCTTTCACCTCGACGTCATCCAGCGTTAGGAATCTCATGATTATCTCAACTCAAGTGTTGAAAGATTCTTTTAAAGATTTGCTTCTTTCCATTTTTGAAACGTGTTTCAGAATAGTTATAAACCGGAAAGGAGACTTTAATCGGATGGTGGAAAAGATAGAGCTCATGCTGATGCTGGCAGAGTTTGGAGCACATCAACAGAAGATCAGACTGAGACTGGGAGAGCTAGCGGAAAGGTTAAGCTGCTCAAAACAGACTGTTCACCGCAGACTTGTCGAGCTTGAGCAAGAAGGACTAATCGAAAGAGAAACGGATGGTAAAGGTCTGAAAGTTTTCATCACAGAAAGGGGTAGAGGTGTTCTGCATTCGTTTTACTTGAGGCTTGAAAAGGTGTTGCGAGGTTCAAAGACTTTGAAGATTTCTGGAACGGTGATATCGGGACTGGGTGAGGGAAAATATTATGTGACCCGCACAACCTATCTCAAGCAAATCGAAAGCTTGCTCGGCGGAAAACCATATCCCGGAACTCTGAATGTAAAGCTTGAAGGCCCAGCTGTAGAGATCATCGAAGTACTGCGGGAAACGCCATCGCAAATTGTAAAGGGTTTTAAAACAAAATCCAGAACATTCGGAGATGTAAAATATTATCCAGCTATCATTAAGGGTTTGAAGGCTGCAGTTGTACTTCCGGTTCGAAGTCATCATCGAGATGTCGTTGAGATCATCTCTACGAACAACCTGAGGAAAACGCTAAAACTCAGGGATGGGGACAGGGTGGAAGTGGAGGTAGAGATATGATTGAAGAAGCCATTAAAGCGCTGAAAAACGGAAAATTTGTACTGCTTCACGACTCCGGAAACAGGGAAAACGAAGTTGATATGATTATTGCCTGCGAGTACGTTAAACCAGAACATGTGGCTATGATGAGAACGATCGCTGGAGGACTGATCTGCGTGAGCTTTCATCCAAAAATCGCAAAAAATCTTGGGCTTCCGTATTTAACAGAGATTTACGAAGAAGCAATGAAAAAATTCAGAATTCTGAAGCTAACATGGCCGAATGACATCCTATATGACGAAAAATCAGCATTCTCGATAACCGTAAACCACAGGAAAACATTCACAGGAATAACAGATAAGGACAGGGCATTGACAATCAGAGAGCTGGGACGCATAGCGAGAAAGGCTGTTGAGAAAAATGTGATGGAAGAATTTGGGAAAAATTTCCGAAGTCCTGGTCATGTTCACATCTTGAAGGCTGTAGACGGTCTGCTTGAGGAAAGAAAGGGACACACGGAGCTCTCCGTTGCCTTGGCCGAAATTGCTGGGATTACGCCCGCTGTAGCGATTTGCGAGATTCTCGATGCTAAAACAAAAAGAGCTGCAGGGCTCAAAAAAGCCAGAAAAATAGCTAGAGCTCTAAAAACGGTGCTGATATCTGGAAAAGATGTAGAAATCGCATGGAGGAGAGCAGGATGAAAAGGGTTGGGATCGTGGACACGACTTTTGCCAGATATGACATGGCAAAAGCGGCGATGGATGAGCTCAAGATGCTCTGCGATGTCAAGTTTGAGAGGAGAACCGTTCCAGGCGTGAAGGATTTACCGGTTGAAGCGAAGAAGCTCCTCGACGAGGGATGCGATATTGTCATGGTCTTTGGCATGCCGGGACCCAAACCGATAGACAAGCAGTGCGCACATGAAGCCTCTCTCGGGATAATCATCGCCCAGCTCCTGACCGGGAAGCACATAATTGAGGTATTCGTGCACGAGGATGAAGCGGAAAACGAGAAAGAGCTAGCAGAGCTTGCCGAAAGAAGAGCGAGAGAGCATGCGAGAAACGTCTACATGCTCCTCTTTAAACCGGAGGAGTTAACAAAGAGGGCTGGCACCGGGCAAAGGGAAGGAGGCCCGGATGTCGGACCCCTCAGGAGGTGAAAGAAATGGTGAGACTCGGAATAGTGGCCAGCGAATTCAACTTCGAAGTTGTCTCGGCAATGTTGGAGTTCGCAAGAAGACATGCAGAGTTCCTCGGGGCACAGATAACCGCAGAGATCTTAGTTCCAGGAGTGTTCGAGATCCCGCTTGCGACAAAGATTCTACTAGACAGAGAGGACGTTGACGCTGTGGTGACGCTCGGAGCCGTTATCGAGGGAGAGACCGAACACGACGAGGTGATAATGCAACAGACGACTAGAAAACTCATGGATCTCTCCGTGCAAAGCGGAAAACCGGTGTCGCTGGGGATATCCGGACCTGGCATGACAAGACTGCAAGCACTTGAGAGGGTCAACGAATATGCAAAGAGAGCAGTCGAAGCAGCAGTCAAAATGGCCAAACAATGTGGGCGCCGCTAGATGAACGAGCAGCACAAAAACGGCGAAAATTCAAAGTCGATCACTCTCTAAAATAGTTTTAGCGGCATAGTCTGGTGTTGGGAGCAAATGGAGTATCCGTTCAACTTGCTGGCAAGACCGATCCAGAAGCTCTTAGAGGAAAGAGGGTTCACACAACCGACTCCCCCCCAAAAGGAAGCGATACCGAAGATACTCGAAGGAAAGAACGTTCTCCTGATAGCTCCAACCGGAACTGGAAAAACCGAAGCCGCTTTTTTACCAGCCTTTCACAATCTTCTGCTCTCGGCGGAGAGAATCCCGGGAATAAAGTTGTTCTACGTCACACCCTTGAGGGCGCTTAACCGCGACATGCTTGACAGAATGCAGTGGTGGTGCCGATCTCTCGACTTCAAGGTTGCTGTGAGACATGGAGACACAGAAGCCAGAGAAAGGAGAGCGCAGGCAATAGTTCCGCCCGACATAGTCGTGACAACACCCGAGACCCTCCAGCTTTTCCTGCTTGGGAAAAAGCTCCGGCAATATCTGAAAACGCTTATATGCGTGATAGTTGACGAGGTGCACGAGCTCGCGGATAACAAAAGGGGAACCCAACTGAGTACCACTTTAGAGCGCCTGAGAGAGGCTAAGGGCGGAGATTTCCAGATCGTTGGGCTTTCAGCTACCATTGGAAGTCCAGAAGAAGTCGCAAAATTCCTAGTCGGGAAAGGACGACCATGCGAAATCATTGACATTAGCATGACCAGGGAGATGAAAATCTCTGTGATTTATCCGGAAGCCAAGAAAAGTGATGAGAAACTTGCTGAGAAGTTATACACGCTTCCGGAGGTTGCGGCGCGTGTGAGAGTCATAAAAGATCTCGTACTTTCCCATAAATCCACGCTTGTTTTCACAAACACAAGACCAATGGCGGAGATTCTTGGGAGCAGACTCCATCTTTGGGATATCGATTTTCCAGTAAGTGTGCATCATGGCTCTCTTTCGACAGCCACCAGAGTCGGAGCGGAGAAAAGGCTGAAGACGGGACAGCTGAAGGGAATCATTTGTACGTCGTCCATGGAGCTTGGAATCGATATCGGACACGTCGATTTAGTCATTCAATACAATTCACCAAGACAGGTTACTAGGCTTGTCCAGAGAGTTGGAAGAAGCGGTCACAGGATCGGAGAAATAGCGAAAGGAGTTGTCATTGTTCAAGACCCGGACGACGCGCTTGAGTCAAGTGTTATTGTTAAGAAGAGTTTAAAGCAAGAACTTGAAGAAGTTTCTATTCCAGAAAAACCACTAGACGTCCTCTTACATGCTTTATGCTCGATGCTCATCGAAAGAAGAGAGGCAGAAGTGGAGGATGCCCTACGAATTCTCAGAAGAGCTTATCCCTTCCGCACGCTCACAAAAGAGGATATCATAAAAGTGCTCGATTTCGCACAGAATCTCGAACAAAGATTTCTGAGATTATCGGAAGACGGGAAGAAATTTATCAGAGTGGGGAGAAGCAAACTTTTTGATTATTATTTCACAAATCTATCCATGATTCCGGAGTTTAAGCAATATGTTGTCATAAACGACGAGAATGGGCAACCGATTGGGGTTCTTGACGAACCGTTCGTTGCCGAGTATGGAGAACCTGAGGTTAGATTTGTAATGGGTGGAGAAATCTGGAAGATCCTCCAGCTTTATCAAGGAAAAATCTACGTGAAGAAGGAAATCGATCCTTTGGGAGCCATTCCAACTTGGATAGGTGAAGAAATACCTGTCCCGATTGAGATCGCCCAAGAGGTCGGGAGAATAAGAGGAAAAGTTGCAGAAATGCTTCAAAATGGAAAGAAATTCGCAGACATCTGCAAACAGATTGCTGAAGAGTTGGATGAATCAGAAAGAACAATCGAACGCGCGGTCGAGAACGTCAAAAGACAAGTTGATGAGGGACTACCTGTTCCAACCGACAAGTTGATAACGATCGAAAAAGTCGGAGACCTGTGTATTATAAACCTCTGTGCTGGAACACTCGTCAACAGAACGATCGCGAGATTTCTTGCTTATAAATTGTCTCGCGAAATGGGTCTAACCGTTGCTTTCTCAATTGATCCTTATCGAATAGTCTTAAGGTCGAAAATCCTCAAAATCGAAGATGTGGAAAGAATAATGAAAGAATCCTCGAACATAACCAGAGATTTGAGGGAAATCGTTGAGGGGAGCAGATTTTTCAGGTGGAGGCTTGCCCAGGTTGCAAGAAGGATGGGCGTTTTAGCGAAAGAAGTTGAGCTCACAAGCTCCGTTTTGGACAAACTCGTCAGAGCGCTCAGAGACACTCCGGCATTCGAGGAAGCATTCAGAGAGACCTCGACGAGAGATTTTGATGTACGCAGAGCGGGAGAAATCCTTCAAATGTTGAGTAGCGGAGAAATCAAAATTATGTCAATTGGTGAAAGAAAGAGACCCTCGCCGATTTCGGAGACTATTTGGAAACGAACTTCTCTCGTTCTTGAACCAGCGGCACCCTCCAGACTGAAAATGTTGGCCTTTGCCTCTGCGAGGATTAGACTTCTAACTGAGATCAGAACATTCGTCTGCTTGGACTGCGGCTTCGTCAAAGAGATGAAGATTCATGAATTGAAAGAGAAACCCATCTGTCCAACATGCGGATCCGATAGAATCGGGATGTGTGAGGATGTGGAAGAAGAAGCAAAAAGAGCCTTCGAACTCCACATGCAGGGAAGAAAAACCAAACTTTGGAAAGAATTGGAGAAAACTGCAAGATTGATCTCTCGACACGGAAAGAACGCTGCAATCGTGCTAGCTGGAAGAGGAATAACTCCGGCCGCTGCACAAGAGATACTTCAGAAAAGTAAGGGAGATGAGAAAAAACTGATCGAGCTCACGGTGATGAAGGAGAGGGAGATGATCATCAAAAGATTTTATGTTTGATACCTCAGATCGGTGAAACATTTATCTTAAATGCATTGATGTACAGGCCGGGGGCTGCGTTGCTGGGTATGTTAAACCTCCACTCTATACTCTTCTGTACGTTTTCTCCATATGATACGCTACTCCAGATGATTTGATAAGTTGTGCTCAATGAAATCCAATTTCCCTCACCTTTGACCTTTGTCGCACTAACTGATATTGTGTGTTCATTTGATGTCCAGTCACTAACGGCTCTAACACCAACATTGAAGCTTTGGTTGGTAGTAACCGTGACGATCAACGGACTTTCAATTGCGTCTACATTTTCTCCCTGTCCACCAGCAAACGTGAGTTTCTCGGTGCTAAGAAACATTTCGATATAGATTTGGACAGTTATCGCATTCTTGTTTTCCAACGAATTTTCCGTCTCGTTATCTTTCAAATATATCAGAAGGTTCCAGTTGCCCGGGGCAGCGATTTTGGAGACTCTTATCCTCAGAATCAGCAGATAGCTGTTTTCCTGCAAATTCTCAATCGCAGAACAATTTTCTGAGTCTATAAATCGAGAATCGTGAAGGCTGCTGAATTGCCAACTTTCTGAAACTTTTGAAGCAAGCCAAGTATAATGATTTCGAACGTTGTCGGGAGCAGAAGAGGATACAGAATTCTCGTGAAGAACAAAATAAACGTTCTCGAGATTCATTCCTTCGTCTTCGATCGATATCATCACGTCATACCATCCGAAAGGTATCCAATTCTTCTCAATTTGAATTTCACGGACCCTCAAGATCGGTTTTTTGACCGCGAACTCCCACGTTTCCGAGCAGTTCTCATAGTATAGATTTGCTGCTATTATTCTCCAGTAGTACTTTCCTTCAGCCAGGTTTGTCAACACATATGAATTTTCAGCGTTTTCCAGTTGCACATCGATGAAAGGAGAGTCAAAAGCAGGATCGTTGGCTATTTGAAGTCTCTGCCAAAGAGAGTTCTCGCCCGGAACCCAGCTAAGGAGTACATTGTTTTCTTTAAACATGGATCCGTTTTCGGGTGCCTCAAGGATAGGCCTTGACAATCTGGGCGGCAATAACTGTTCTGCTCCTAACATGGTTATGGGTTCTTTTTCGACTTGCCTCCTAACAATAAACCAGTCGAAATGGTAACTGGAATCTCCGCCGCCGTCCCAGGCTGCAAGAACATATTTGTCGCAGTAGTTGTTTGGGTCGGTTGCGTAGTTCCAGTTTCTGATTTTTTCGGGAGCCTCCCATAAAAGGGATCTATAGGTCTCCCCATATTGCCCGTAGTAGAATCTTGCTTTAATCCTGCTATTTGAGTAAAGAGAAAGACTCGCAATATACCAAATATTTTGCTGGTAGTTACCTGGCGACCATGATCCATCAGAAAAGAATTTATAATTGCCACTGTCATCTTTGAAGAATCCCGCATACTGTTGACCGCTTCCAGCCCTGTAGAATGTTCCTGGACCATTCAGCCCCA